>CAYWZR010000027.1:13934-15257 GCA_964462885.1 uncultured Nitrospirota bacterium | reverse complement strand
GAACGAATGGATGATCTTAACACTGGAAGGATGTTAGAGGGGGTAGATGTTGCGGTAAGTACCCGTCCTAATTTCGAGGAGCGACGAGCTTTAAATGCAGCATGTGTATCATTGAATATCCCAATGGTGGAAGCCGCAATGAATGGTATGGAGGCTTACCTTACCACCTTTGAGGCTGGCAAAACTCCGTGCCTTAACTGCCTGTACCCTGAAGACCCGGAATGGGAGGAGTTAGGATTTCCGGTATTAGGTGCTGTATCAGGGACTGTCGGCACGCTGGCCGCTATAGAGGTGGTAAAGCAGATCACCGGATATGGCAAACCACTTCACTCGAGATTGCTGCTTTTTAATACCATTGACATGTCTTTCCGGACAGTCAATATCTACAATGAGCCGAGATGTTCGGTCTGTGGAACCAAAAAAAAACAGGCTAACTTTTCCAGTGATCAGGGTTTGCAGAGAGCTTTCACTTTCAAAATAAACTCTGAAAAGGCAGGCAGAAAATTACTACAATTAAGTTCCAATTAAATTCCAATTAAATTTTAACTAAATTTTAACTATAATTCTAACGAAACAAAATTGTAGCATATAGGTTATAGCTTACTTGGTTGTATCAGTATCAAGTTTCTTTTTAGCCTCTAGGACGCTATCTACGATTGTCTGAAGCTCTTCGGCAGATTTTCCGCCACGGATCGATTGACCGCTCTCTATGATGATGTGGGGAGTGCCTCTTATACCAAGTTTTTCTGAAAGCTCTTTGTTTTTATCAACCTGGTCGGTTTCACACATCTTAAGATCATCAAGAGGATCGCCGTTCATGGCCCGATCCAGAGCACCAAGCCTGTCTTTGGCGCAGAGTATTTTCTTTGATTTATCGTATGCACCTGGATGCATTGGCAGGTTAAAAATAAAGTAGTGTATACGGACGTTTTTAAGTTTTTTCAGCTCCTTGTGAAGCTTTCGGCAGTATGGACAGTCTGGATCATCGAATATGGCAATCTTGATTGGCCCATCGCCTTGAACAATAGTTTCTTCAAGCGGAAGAGCTGCAAAATCCACTACATTAAGTTCATCTTCTTTTGCCTGGCGAAGATTTACCCCTTTAACAACGTCAAAAAGATTTCCGACAAACAGATAACGCCCGGTTTCATCTATGTATATAACCTGGTTGCCATCTACTATGACCTCAAGAATTCCAGGAACAGGGCTTGGAGAAAGGGAGTTAACCTTGGCCCCTATCAATTTCGCTACATCAGATTTTTTAAGATGTTCTTTAGTGACTTTTTCAGTATGTTTTTCAACATTTTTTTCAATAGTTTTTTC
>CAYWZR010000027.1:0-13834 GCA_964462885.1 uncultured Nitrospirota bacterium | reverse complement strand
TTTTTTCAATAGTTTTTTCGAATGCAAAACCGTATACCGGTATTGCTGCAATCATTAACGTCAAAATAAGTTTTTTCATAATCACCTCTGTGGTTTTATCTAAGATATTAAAATATACAATATTATTGTAGAAACTCCTCAGGAGCCCAGAAACTGTATGCCTACGCGGCGGGACCTGGGACCGTCGAATTCACAGAAATAGATCGACTGCCATGTTCCAAGAATCAAGCGGCCTTGTTTTACCCCAATAAGCTCTGAGGTGCCAATAAGACTCGACTTTATATGCGCGTCGGAGTTCCCCTCACTATGCCGGTAATCTCCCTGGTAGGGAACCATTTTCGCAAGATGTGCAAGAATATCCCGCGTAACCGCAGGGTCAGCCCCCTCATTAATGGTTATAGCTGCGGTGGTGTGGAGAACAAAAACAAAGCACAGGCCGTTTTTTATGTTATTGTTGTCGATAAAAGCTTGCACTTCTGCGGTAATATCGATAAATTCTGTTCTTTTAGAACTTTGTATGTTTATGTGTTCCATTATTCATCCATTTGCGGATAGTTTGGATTTTCTAGATAGTTTAGAAAGTCTAGGAAATAGGCGGTTTAACATTTCAGCTTCAAACTCCACTTTTATCCGTAAAGCCCAGAATCCCTCCTCTGAAGAGAGTTTAACGAGATCCTTCTCTGTGGTAATAATAAAAGCATCTACTATAGCCTCTGCTTCAGCCCTGATCCTTTCCATGTCACTACGACCGTAACGGTGATGATCGCTGAAAGAGATAAATTTTATCACATCAGCACCTGATTCAACCAACATGCTTCTAAAATACTCGGGATTGGCTATGCCAGAAAAGGCTAGAACACGGCGTCCGGATAATTTTTCGACCGACTGAGTATCGCCTGCTGTATTTACAATAGAGACAGCCTTGTGTTTAAGCACAGATACTTGAGTGTTGTTGGTGAAATTTAATAGATCTGATTTGAAATCATTTATTTTAGTAGGCGGTGTTTTTGTGATGATCACTTCATCAGCACGTCCAAGGGCTTTTTTTAGCGGCTCACGAAGGCGTCCTGCTGGAAGCAGTCTTTCACTTATAAACGGCTTAGATCCGTCGATCAGCACTATGTCGATATTTCTTTTAAGCGCATGGTGCTGGAATCCGTCATCAAGAATATAAAGGTCCGGCTGAAACAGATCATTGGCCAAACATCCTCCTTTGTAACGGTCAGGGCATTTAATAATCGGAATTCCGGTCAGGTTCCGGGCCATTAGATATGCTTCATCTCCTGCCATGCTTGCATCAATAAGCGGCCCCTTACCTTTAGAAACAACCAGCGGTCCTTTGGCTCGGCCTCCGTATCCGCGTGTTAGAATCACCGGCCTGAAGCCCCGGATTACGGCCTCTTCGGCAAACCGCATCGCAGAAGGTGTTTTGCCGGTTCCACCAACTGTCAGGTTGCCGATGCTTACAACCGGAGCCGAAAGTTCTTTCGACCTAAGAAGCCCAAGAACTCTCATCCAGTCTATAAGCATAAGACCGGAAAGATAGAGGTACTCAAGGGGGCGGAGTAGCGTTTTCAAGGTGATTTCAAAGATTGTTTCTAAGGTAACTCTCCAGAATATCTGCGCAACGTATAGATGCTCCTTGGTTTTGTGCAAGTATTTCGTAGGCGCGTTCGGCAATCGCAGCCGCCTTTTCAGGGTTGGCCAAAAGTGTTGTGACAGCAAAAGCCAGATCATCCGGGTCTGTTACCTGAATACAAGCATCTTCTGAAATAAAAAGTTCCGCCATCTGCCGGAAATTCTCCATATGTGGGCCAAATAATATCGGCTTTTTCCAAAGCGCAGGTTCAAGAATATTGTGACCGCCGGTTGTTACCATGGAACCACCCACAAATACCACGTCAGCTATACGGTAGGCGGCTGCAAGCTCGCCCATGGCGTCAAGAAGCACGACGTCTGTGTTCGAATCAGAACTGGTATTGCTGATGCCAACTTCAATTTCGGATCGGAGCCGGCAAGAAAAACCGGCTTTTCTAACAAGTTTTTCCACTACTTTAAACCTTTCGGGATGCCGGGGGGCAAGTAGAAGTGTAAGGTTTGTGCCTTTAGATACTATACGCTGGTAGGCATCGAGGATTTTCTCCTCTTCTCCTTCATGGGTGCTTCCAGCTATCCATAGCGGTCGCTTGAGTTGATCGAGCCAGGAAAGATGATCTGAGGAATAATTTGAGGAATAATTTAAATCTGGTGGTTTTACATCGTATTTGAGGTTTCCTGTAACTGTGGATGTTTTTTCAGAGGCTCCTATATCGCGAATCCGCTTCAAATCTGATTGACTCTGCATACCAATGAAAGAAAACTTATTAAGCAGTGATTTCATAAACCAGCTGATTTTCATGTAGCCGCTATATGACGAATCAGATATCCGACCATTAAGTATAACCATAGGAATACCCCGCTGACTGGCGCTCCATAAGAGCGCAGGCCATAGCTCGGTTTCGATGGTAACAAGAAGTCTTGGTTTGATATTATTCATAACCCGTCCCACCACATAACGTATATCCCATGGGAGGTAAAAAACCGTAAGATCCTGCATATTATTTCTTGCAACCGCTTGCCCAGTGTCGGTAACCGTCGAGAATGCAATTTTTATACCTGGTCTCCTACGCTTAATTTCATTCACCACACTCGAAGCTGCCATAACCTCGCCTACCGATACGGCATGAATCCAGATATCGTGAGATCCGTAGTCTTCAAGGCCCCACCTCTGACGCGCCCATCTGTGGCGAACTTCCGGATCGCGCTTTAAAAACTCGAAAGGAGATATACAGAGGGAAACAACAAAAAACAGAAGGTCGTAAATCACCTTCATGGTTGCTTTAAAACGCTATGCCGGTAAGGTCTAGTCCCAGCATAGTTAATAAAATTTTTAATTTTAAAAAAAATAAAAAAAAAGAAGGAGTTGTCATGACGAATTGTAATACAAGGTGGTTGGGATTGCAATAATAAACAAGTTCGCATTATGCTCTTGCTTGCTGAAAATGTTGTTGACAAACCCTTGACGAGTGATCGCGTATTATGATAATTTAAATTGATTATAAATTTACCTGTAAGGAGGAAGTGTTAGAATGTATATTGTAACTGTTGATGTCGAAAAATGTGATGGAAGTGCTAAGTGTGTTGATGTTTGTCCACAAGGAGTATTTGAAATGGAGGATAGCAAATCCGTTCCTGTTAATTCCGATGAGTGTATCTACTGTGAAAGTTGCCTTTCTGAATGCCCGACAGGAGCCATAACCATAACAGAGGTATAAATGGTTTCTATCTAAGCCATAAAAAGGCGATATCACGGGGGCGGTATCCACTTAAGTGGATACCGCCCCCTTTGATGTTTTTGTGTTTTTTTTGTAAATATTTTGTAAATGAAAACCAGATTAAAAAATTTTCTTCTAAGCAGCCTTATTTTACTGGCGCTTATTAACTGCAACGCTGACCCAGAAGTCCAGAATTCAGCAGTTGCCACAGCAGCAGTCAACTCCACTGCTGTGATTAACCGTTTGCATCTTTTTGATTCAGAAACCACAGAAAATCTCATGAAGCGGCTTTCACAGGCAGGTAATGCTGATTCCGAGTTGTTACAAGTGCCAAATCTGGCACCTGCAAATCTGCCAAGCGATATTGTAAACCAAGATGGGCAGTTCCGGAAAAATGTTTTTATTCGTTCACTTCTACCGCACATAATCTTTCAGAACTCATTAATTAATTCTGAACGCGAAACAATACTGGAATACCTGTTTAAAATCAAAAATAGCGATGTTATCCCTGCATCTCTCGGGGATTCCGTGATACCCCTCTTTGATAAATATCGGGTTGAAACTGCTCTGTCAAACGGTCTGCCCGGGGAAGATGCCGTTATGCGTCTTCTTGAAAAAGTAGATATTATTCCGATTTCTCTGGCCTTGGCCCAGGCTGCAAACGAGTCTGGCTGGGGGACTTCCAGGTTTGCAATGGAAGGTAATAATCTCTTTGGACATTGGAAAACGCAAGGAGCTGGTGGCATGATTCCAGAAGGACGACCGGAGGGAGAAACCTACACACTTGCCATATTTCCTCACATATCTAACGCTGTAGAGCGCTACTTCTATAACCTGAACACCCATCGGGCTTATCGGGAATTTCGTAAGATGCGTATGAAGATGAGACAGCGTGATGTAAAGCTGGATGCCGTCTTGCTTGCAACCACCCTGAACTTGTATTCGGAACGCGGATATGATTATGTTTTGAGCCTGGTTGATATTATTCGCCAGAACAAGCTGGAGCAGTTGGACCGGTCCAGGCTTGTCAAGTCAAACGATACTGGAAGCATATCTCTTACTCTGCACAACAAAGGTGTAAGGGGTAAAGTGTGAGGTTTCGAGCTTTACTCGTGGCTCGTTCTTACTATTATTCTTGTTTTTACTACTATGCAGTCGTACTGACTACGACTTTTCTTCTGCTTCAAGTTACACCACTGCTATCTTACGCTGCTTCCTCAGAAAAACCGGTTACAATACTTCTTTATCACCGCTTTAACGAGCCGAACTATCCTTCTACCAATATTTCACGTAAATCCCTGATTCAACAGATGGAGTTCCTCAAAACTGGAAATTACCGCACCATAGATATTTCTACCTTCAGGGATATCCTGGAAGGCAATGTTATAGCAAAGGGGAACGAGGTTCTTGTAACAGTAGACGACGGTTATAAGTCGGTTTATGAAACAGCCTGGCCTATCTTTAAACGTTACGGCGTTCCCTTTGTAGTTTTTCTATCCACCCGGGCAATTGAGGATGGGTACAAGTCTATCATGACTTGGGAGATGATAGACGAGATGAGAAAAAGTGGCGTTGTTTTTTCCAATCATACCCATCGGCATCCGCACCTTGGTTCCCTGAAACCTGGCGAGATAAAAAGCAGCTATCGCAAACGTATACGCGAAGAGGTCACAACTGCTGCCAAAATATTGGAGAAACATGAAATTAAAAACAAGCTTTTTGCTTATCCCTACGGAGATTATAACGATAGAATTGTTGAAGAACTAAAAGATATGGGTTACGACCTGATGTTTTCCCAAAACCCTGGAGTAGCATGGTTCGGGGCGGATAAAACCAGGATTGATCGTATGGCTATTGTTGGTGAAAACATATCTTTAGTGAAATTTGATGAAAAACTCTCCAGACTTCCACTAAAGGCAACAATCAAAGAGCCCTCTGGGACATTTTACAAGGATAAAATTGCGAGGATTTCTATTCGTATAGTAGAACCTCTCAAGTATTTTCCAGGTCAGGTGAATCTGTTTCTATCTGAAAAGGGGCGTCTTGACTATTCTTATAATAGGAAAACAGGCGAACTTAATGTCGATGGTCCGATAGTATTGACACGGCCCCTAAACAGGATTATTCTAACAGCTAGAGAGATTGAAACAGGTAGGTTTGCTATGATGTCATGGCTTTTGTTGCGCGATATCCAATAAATTTGTGATGTTATAATAAACCTCTCTGAACTAATTACGTTTTAAGGAGGAAAAATGTCTAAGAGCATAAAAGGAACAGAAACAGAAAAAAATCTTCTCACAGCATTTGCCGGTGAATCTCAGGCCCGTAACAGGTACACATTCTTTGCAAGTAAAGCCAAGCAGGACGGTTTAGTGCAGATTTCAGAAATATTTCAGGAAACCGCAGACCAGGAAAAAGAACACGCCAAGAGGTTTTTTAAATTCCTTGAGGGCGGAACTGCTCAAGTAAACGCCTCGTTCCCAGCCGGGATTGTCGGGACTACCCTGGAAAACCTTAGAGCAGCCGCGTCAGGTGAGGAACATGAGTGGACAGAAATGTATCCGGGTTTTGCAGTAATAGCACGCAAAGAGGGTTTTGAGGAAATAGCAGTAGCCTTTGAGGCAATATCGGTTTCAGAAAAACAGCACGGTAAACGTTACAAAGAGCTTGCTGATAATATTGAGGCAGGTTTAGTCTTTAAGAGAAACGATGTAGTTACATGGCGTTGCAGAAACTGTGGCTATCTTCACGAGGCCAAAGAGGCTCCAAATATCTGCCCTGCTTGTATTCACCCCCAGGCATACTTTGAATTGCTGGGAGAAAACTGGTAAAAAATCAGTCGTTAAGTCCATATCCGGGTTATTTAAGATAATTTAAGATTATTTAAGATAATTTAAGATTACTAAAGATAATTTAAAGTTATTTAAGATAATTTAATACAAATTAATACAATCGAGGTTTTACCATAATGCAGGAAGAACCTATCAGTACTATCCAAAAAGCTTTGGCTATGAACCTGGACTCGTGTAAATACGGTACGATTGCTGAAATTGGAGCCGGGCAGGAGGTCGCACGTTTTTTCTTTCAGGCTGGCGGTGCTGCTGGCACTATAGCCAAAACCATATCGGCTTATGATATGCAGTTCAGTGATGCCATCTACGGTGAAGAGGTCCATGGCCGTTATGTCAGCAGATCGAGACTGACTAAGATGCTGGATAAGGAATTCGGCCTTACCATTGAACGAGTACAGAACACCCGCTCAAAGAATTCAACCTTCTTTGCCTTTGCAGATACGGTTGCAGCTCGTGGTTACCGGAGAAAGGGAGAGTGTCACGGATGGATGGGTATTCGAATGCAGCTATACCCTGGAGCTCCACCAAGTGAAATAATCATTCATGTACGTATGCTGGATAATAGTAACCAGGATCAGCAGAATGCACTTGGCATACTTGGTGTAAATCTGATCTATGGAGCCTACTTTCTATTTCGCAACCCACCCGATTTGATAGAGTCTCTGGTGGATAACGTCGGTAGTGAGCGTATTGAGGTGGATATGATCCACTTAAGTGGTCCGTATTTTGAAGAAGTCGATAATCGTCTGATGGCTCTTCATCTGGTTGAGGCCGGGCTCACTCACGTAGTAATGTTTAGCCCGGAAGGTGAAGTTCTTCAGGCCTCTGATGTTTTATATAAGAAAAATGTAATGGTTTTAAGGGGCAGTTTTCGACCTGTTACAAAGGTTAACATGGACATGGCCCAGTGCGGCAAAGAGCAGTTTTTCGCAGAGAACGATGTAGAGGAGAAGCGAACTTTGCTGCTTGCAGAAATCACTATGGCGAACCTTAAGTCTGGCGGTGACATAAGTAATAGCGATTTTCTGGCCAGAGTGGATATTCTAGGTTCTCTGGGCTTTACAGTACTGATTTCAAATTACTTGAGGTTTTTCCGGCTAAGAGAATATCTTAATCGTTATACTCGTAGAAAAATAGGCATAATACTGGGTGTAGATAACATTCGGGATATATTTAACGAGGATTATTACGAAGGAATGGAAGGCGGAGTACTGGAGGCATTTGGTAAGCTTTTTGCCGGAAACGTCAGGCTTTACGTTTATCCGCGTTTGGACGAACGCGCCGACAGTGATGACCTTATTACCATTAAATCCATGCAACTGCCATCACGGGTACAGCTTCTTCTAGAGCACCTTATTCAAAATAAAGATATTGTGCCATTGAAGCTGGGAGAGAAGGATAATCTTAAATACGTATCAAGAGATATACTTCGGCAGTTAAAGCAAGGGGATGGTTCCTGGAAAGAGGGTGTCCCAGAGGTGGTGTATAACGCAATTATTGAGAAACGGCTTTTTGGTTACGATTCTGAATAATTGTCCGAAGATGAGATGCGAAAACGTTAAATTATTTTAGGACAAACCCTAACTGTCTGTGAATTACATTGCCGATTTCCATATTCATTCATCTTTTTCCAGGGCAACCAGTAAAAAATGCGATCTGCCAAATCTTTTTGCTTGGGCCAGGATCAAAGGCGTTAACCTGGTTGGCACCGGAGATTTTACTCATCCGGGCTGGTTGGCGCATCTTAAAGAACATCTGATTCCAGCAGAGCCTGGATTTTTAAAACTCAAACATGAGCAGGTTCCGATGGATCTGCAATCCATTTCTTCGGAAGCCATTCCGGTACGTTTTGTACTAACTGCAGAAATAAGCAGTATATATAAACGTCACGGAAAAGTGAGAAAAGTACACAATATTCTCATCTTACCGGATTTTGAATCAGTAGAAAGAGTTTGCGGCAAACTTGCCAGTATTGGTAATTTAGAGTCGGATGGCCGGCCTATATTAGGACTTGACTCCAGGAATTTGCTGGAGATTCTCTTGGAACAGGCACCCGAAGGCTTTCTTGTACCCGCGCATATCTGGACACCCTGGTTTTCCTTATTCGGCTCTAAGTCGGGTTTTAATTCTATCGAAGAATGTTTTGGTGATTTATCCGAACATGTTTTCGCCCTTGAGACAGGGCTTTCCTCTGATCCGCAGATGAACCGTATGATATCCGGCCTGGACCGATTTAGTTTGATCTCCAACTCTGATTGTCATTCTCCTCAGAAACTAGGCAGAGAGGCAAATCTTTTTAATACAGGGTTCGACTTTTTCTCGATGAGAGACTCTCTTAAAAAAACAGAGGATGGCGGTTTTCTGGGAACCATTGAATTTTTTCCTGAAGAAGGCAAATACCATTTAGACGGTCACCGGAAATGCGGTGTTTGCCTGAAACCAGAAGAAACCAGGAGAATAAACTCTGTTTGTCCTGCTTGTAACAAACCTCTTACTGTCGGAGTTTTGTACCGTGTTATGGAGTTAGCCGACCGTAAAGATCCATATTATCCTTCAACTTTTCCTCCTTTTTATAGTTTAATTCCATTAGCTGAGGTCTTGAGCGAAATCATTGGAATAGGGCCCGGAAGCAAAACAGTAATGGCTCAGTATGAACGTGTTATTAATGCATTTGGCTCTGAGTTTAATTTAATGATGAACGTTCCTGTTGAAGAAATAAAGCAAAGTTATACTTCAATTTTAGCTGAAGCTATTGAACGAATTCGTGCCGGCAACGTGATGAAAAAGCCTGGTTATGACGGAGAATTTGGTGGTATTAGCGCTTTTGAAGAAGGTGAGATTAAAGCTCTTTTCTCAAAACCGTCGTAACCTCCTGGCCTTAATTAGGCTCTGTCCATAAATTTAGTCTCTCTACCTGTCATTCCGGCAGTCCTTAAGCCGGAATCCAGTCTTTTAAGTGAGTTCTGGATGCCCGATTAAAGAGTTCGGGCATGACAAAAATAAAAAAAGGCAATTTATGGACAGACTCTAATTACTGTGGTTAATGATTTCAGTATTGAATTTTAATTTAATTTAGTATTAGGGCAAAGGATGGAGTTTTCTGTTATAATTATAGATTCGTAACAATAATGAAGTTTGAGTCGTCTCTTGCATTGCAAGACTCTGTCTACCATTGTAAATTCGAATAAAGAGACCTCTTAGTGCCTCAAAGTCATTGAATATATTAGATATGTTCAATGACTATATTTTTCAATGAGACAATTTATTACTATATTCTTAACGCTATTTTTATCGTTCCTGCTGGTCAGTACTGAAACAGCGCAGGCTTACATCGGACCAGGCGCAGGTTTCGCTTTTATATCCTCTTTTTTTATTCTCCTGATCAGCATATTACTGGCCATAATGACGATCCTTTTCTGGCCTATTAGTCTTGTTATTAGAAGCTTAAAAATAAAGAAGCGCTCATATGCAAAACATGATACTAAGCGCGTAGTTATAGTGGGTTTAGATGGTCTCGATCCGGGCCTGGCCAAACAGTATATGCAGGAAGGCAAACTTCCTAATCTCTCCAAACTCAGCAACACCGGTACCTTTCGAAAACTGCAAACAACTCTTCCTCCAATCTCTCCGGTGGCTTGGTCCACTTTTATCACTGGTGTCGACCCGTCACGCCATAATATCTTCGATTTTTTAAACCGTGACCTTAGAACTTATCTTCCAGAGCTATCATCAACAAAAATAGAAACAGGCTCAAAAAGAAATCTCTCAATAGGAAAATATTCGATTCCACTAAGCAAAGCTAGTGTCAAACTGCTAAGAAAAGGCAAACCCTTCTGGACCCACATGGATAAATACGGTATCTTTAGTGCGATAATCAGGGTGCCTATCACATATCCGCCGGAAAAGCTCAACGGGGTACTTTTATCTGGAATGTGTGTGCCGGATTTAAAGGGTACTCAGGGAACCTTTACTAACTATACATCTAACAATGATTTATCCGAAAAACAGACAGGTGGAGTACAAATCCATGTTGACCGGGAAGATAACAGGATCAAAACATACATTCCGGGACCTGATAACTATCTGCTCAAAAAAACCGAGGAAATGCGTATTCCAGTTGTAATCACCCTAAATAGCAAAGATGAAGCGGTTTTAGAGATTTCAAAAGAAAAAATAACACTTAAAAAAGATACCTACTCTCCATGGGTGAAATTAGCCTTTAAAGCTGCTCCTGGCATGAAGGTCCGTGGAATCTGTCGTTTTTATATCAAACAAATTCAGCCGGACTTTGAAATGTACATGACTCCTATAAATATAGATCCTGAGTCGCCGTCTCTTCCTATATCGTTTCCACTTTCGTATTCTGTTTATCTGGCTAAGATTATGGGCAGCTATGCCACACTTGGCCTTGCTGAGGATACGTGGGCGTTAAATGAAAGAGTAATCGATGAGGACATTTTTTTGGAGCAGGCATATAAGCACCATGAAGAAAGAGAAACGATGTTTTTTAACGCTCTTGATAAAACAAAAAACGGATTGTGCGTATGTGTGTTTGATACCACAGATAGAATCCAGCACATGTTTATGCGTTTTCTCTCTAAAGACCATCCGGCTAATGCTGCTATTGATATCGTAAAAGAAAAATATGCAAATACAGTAGAACAACTCTATACCAGAATGGACGACATGATCGGTAAGGTGATGAAAACAATTGATAAAGAAGATGTTCTGATGGTTATTTCCGATCATGGATTCAAGCAATTTAAGCGTGGAATCAACTTAAACTCATGGCTTTATAAAAACGGATATTTAGCGTTAAAAGATGGAAAGGAAACAGGTGACGAGTGGTTCAAAGATGTTGATTGGACAAATACAAGGGCCTATACCTTTGGCCTGAGTGGTATTTATATAAACGAAAAAGGAAGAGAATCACAAGGTATTGTAGCTGCCGGAGAAAAAGAAGAATTAAAAGCAGAGTTAATAAGCAGACTTCAGAAATTGCCTGATGAAGAAACAGGCCAGATCTCAATAAAAGAAGTTTATGATATGACAAAACACTACGATGGACCATACCGTGATAACGGTCCTGACCTGCTTATAGGTTATAACGAAGGCTACAGAGCATCCTGGGGAGCTGCTGTCGGAAGGGTGGATGCACTAATTTTTGAAGACAACAATAAAAGCTGGAGTGGCGATCACTGTATTGACCCGCATCTTGTGCCAGGCGTTTTCTTTTGTAATAGAAAAATCTCGGATGACAATCCCCATATCAAGGACATGGCCCCTACGGTTCTCGACTTATTTGGAGTAGAGATTCCATCTTATATGAATGGAAAGTCTTTAATTAGTGCAAAAAAGACAGAGGTGGAAGGATGAAAAAGTTTGTATTATTCGTCGTATTCTTTATAACTGCTTTTTCTTTCATCGTAGAGGCAAACCAGTCACAAACTGCAAAAAAGGTTCTTGTACTTGGTTTTGATGGTATGGATCCGGTGCTGCTCGAAAAATATATGGCGGAAGGTGCGATGCCCAATTTTAAACTCCTAATGGAAAAGGGAGGGTTTAAGCCACTTACAACTTCGATGCCGCCTCAAAGCCCTGTTGCATGGTCTAATTTAATCACGGGTATGAATCCAGGGGGACACGGTATCTTCGATTTTATTGCCAGAGAGCCAAAAACTTACATGCCTTACCTCTCAACCTCTAAAACGACCGAAGCTGAAAGAACTCTAAAAGTAGGTGATTGGCTTATTCCACTTTCTAAAGCTGAAACACTACTTCTTAGAAAAGGAAAGGCCTTCTGGGAAATCCTTGAGGATAATGGTGTTTCTTCAACCGTGATAAAAATTCCGGCAAACTTTCCACCTGTTAAATCCAAAGCAAAAACACTCTCTGGAATGGGAACACCAGATATATTGGGAACGTACGGAACATTTACTTTTTATACCACTAAGAAGATAAAAACAGATGAAGAGGTTACAAGCGGAAGAGTATTAAATGTACATTTTTTAAATAATACCGTTAAAACAAAATTAACCGGACCTCCAAACCCATTCAGAGCTGACAAGGCTGAAGTAAGTTTAGACCTTACAATAAAAGTAGACCCTGAGAACCCGGTGGCCCTTATCCAAGTAGGTGACAACGAATTCCTTCTTAATGAAGGTGAGTGGAGTGATTGGGCACAAGTTGAGTTCGAACTCGCGCCGCTTCAATCAATAACCGGAATCTGTCGGTTCTACCTTATGAAAGTTAGACCGGAATTTGAGTTGTATGTTTCTCCTATTAATATAGACCCCTTTAATCCTTCTGCTCCCATAAGTACACCAAGTGATTATTCCACTCAGATGGCTGACGAAATCGGATATTTCTATACCCAGGGAATGCCTGAAGATACAAAAGCTCTGGATCAAGACTATCTTCATAATGACGATTTTCTGGTTTTATCGGAATTTATAAAGAACGAGAGAATCAGAATGCTTGACATGGAGATGAAGCGATTTAATTCAGGGCTTTTATTTGTTTACTTCCCTACAACAGATCCTGTGCAGCATATGTTCTGGAGAAACATAGATAAAAAGCATCCAGCCTATAGCCCTAAAGAGGCAGCGCAATATGCCGGAGCCATAAGAAAAACCTATATGGACATGGATGTTATTCTGGAAAATACAATGAAAAATATCGATGATAAAACCACCCTTATCACGCTTTCAGATCATGGCTTCGGCTCTTTTCGCAGATATTTTCATCTAAATACATGGTTGAAAGAAAACGGATATATTAACTTCACTGACGAAAAGCTGAAAAAGAGCGGGGCATTTTTCGAAAATGTGGATTTTAAACAAACCAAAGCTTATGCCCTTGGTTTTAATGGGATTTATATAAATCTGAAGGGAAGAGAGGGGATGGGTATCATATCTGCTGGAATTGAAAAAGAAAAACTTCTGGATGAGCTTATTAAAAAACTAGAAGCTGTAATCGATCCGTCAACCGGAGATCGAATCATTAATAAAGTCTATAAAAGTAGAGAACGATATTCAGGTAAATATGTAAAAGACGCACCTGATCTTCTTATAGGTTACAACCGCGGATATCGCGCCTCTTGGGAAACAGCGCTGGGTAAGGTTCCTGAAGGACTTATCGGAAATAACATGAAGAAATGGAGCGGCACACATTTATGGGACTATAAACTGGTTCCAGGGGTTATTCTTTCAAACCAAAAGATAAAAACAGAGCATCCTGCTCTATATGACATTGCGCCTACTATTTTGAAAGAGTTTGGCATTAAAAAAGATAGAGATATGGTAGGAGAACCCATTTTCTAATTATTTAGAGTTATTTATATATAAAAAAAATTTAAGAATAAATTCAAAGAGGTGAAAGCATGTTTGGTCCAAAAATTAAAATTGAAAAGGAACTATTAATAAAAGCAACAGAATACGCTGAAAAGTCTGGGTATTCATCAGTTGATGAGTTTATTAGCCACCTTATAGAGAAAGAGATAACAAGACAAGATGAAGCTCTTTCCGAAGACAAAGTTAAGAAGAGACTTCAAGGGCTTGGATATCTATCATAATTATAATAAATAAAATATAATAAAATTTTATGAATACATTTAATCAAATAATCACTTCTATATTTGATCTATTTTTTTATCCATTCAGATCACTT
>CAYWZR010000026.1:0-15460 GCA_964462885.1 uncultured Nitrospirota bacterium | reverse complement strand
TTTCCTGAAAGCTAATAATATGGTTAAACATTGTTTGGGTAAAAGACTCCATATCCGCAACATTCATCCAGCAGGCGCCTGCATTAAGTGCATCACTCTCCTGGCCAGTACTTTCGAGCCAGATAGTTCCCGGATTCAGCCAGAGATCAAATATGTCAATACCTGTGTATTTGTCCGGGTTATCCTGAATTATTTGGTAGAAACCGAGTACATCCAGAAGCGAGCCAGCTCCCATAGGGTCGAAATCAAACGGTTCTTCCTTATCATAGTCAACGGATCCATCCGTGTTTTCGGTTACATCATAATTAGCGTCTACCTCTAAAGTCTCAAAGGCATCTGAAATATAGACATCAACAAAGTAGATGGTAAAAGCTATAGACTGTGGAACATTCAGTACTGTTTCAGTGGTTATAGCTATCCAGGTAGTTCTTTCAGCTATCGGAAACAGACCAGGCATAACCGGAGGAATTTCACTGAGAGCACGCTTTTCAAGCTCGGTAAGTGTGTCTGCGTCCTTTTTGTCCAGTAAATCGTACAATTCAGCCATGCTGGCATTGAAAGAGCTTATTCCAGCGCCTACTGTTATTCCAGGATCGGTCACACCCGGACGAAAAGAAAGGCCGGCTTTAATCGCCCCTACCAGGGTATTAACATCTACTGTTTTGCCCTGAATATAAATGTCCTTGAAAAATTGCAGCATAAACCCTGGGATGTCATCGTCACCCAGCATTTCCTTGAAAACTTTCTCTATTAAAGCTGCTTTTCCTGCGTCTGTACCGGTATCTGTCAGGTCAAACTGAGCTGCCTGTGTTTCTGATTTGACAACGCTCAGCTCTACGTCTACAGAATCATCGGCAAGTATCTGTCCGGCTGTATTGGAGACGTCTTCATTGTCTACGTTTTCAGCCAGAACTTCTTCCACGGTACTGCCCTGAACATCGACGATCATTGAAGGGATCTGGATTACGCCTGCGTCAACCAGGGTTTCAATTACGACTTTTACTGCTTCGATTATATTGTTTACAACAGCCTGATCTATGTCTACACCTTCTGTTGCGTCCAAAATAGCGTTAATCAAAGACTCAACAACTACGGACGTTTTTGGTGAGACCTCTTGGACTGTGACTGTTACTCCCACTCCAACACTTGCATTGGCTGTAAGTTCAAGTGCTTTGCCGTCAGTTGTCACCTTCAGGTACTTAACAACATAGTTGACACCGTCTTTGACCCCATCACATTCGTAGTCAACATTGCCAGCAGTGTCTTGTGTTAATGAACATACAATGCCTGTATCTTCTAATTCTCCATCAGCTCCGACCACATAGAGTTTTACGATGGCCTCCATAGTGGCGTCTACTGCGCGTAAAGCTTTACCAAGTGGAGCTCCTGGCTTTCCGGCAGCAGATTTACCAAGTATTGCTGAATCTTGGCTGTTTAAGCTGTCCAGGTCGATTGACCCTGAAATCTTTGATAAGCCGGCGTAAGTGCTGGTGTCTCCACCACTGCTACCACCGCTGGTATCTACTACACTGCCTCCATCGTCAATAGCTACAACAGGAGTAGAGTCCGAACTGCCTCCACACCCTGTTATAGCTACCATAAATGCAAAAAACATCACTAAAGGTCCAAAAAGCTTCTTCATTAGCATCCCCCTAAAAATAGATTAAAGTTAAACAACCTAGCCCACAAGAAGATTGTGTGACATCCCAATATATGTTTACATCACCTCCTCTTTTTAAAGCTTCAAATGAAATCAGAAAACAATCTCGTCATAATATTGACTCATAGTCATTGTTATGGCATACAAGTATAGTTTTCGGCTGGAGTGAGGAAAACTTTAGTTTTGGGGGGTATCAAAATTGACGAAGTTGGGTATAAAAACTGAAGAAGTATCGAGGCTTCTTAGAACGAAGTTGCCCCTGGTTTCATTCGAAAACCCATTGATATCAGACAGTCGTGAATGAAACATTTGATTTGTTCTATCATTGATTCAGGTGACATAATTTACCAAAAAAATGCTCTACCTGGTTAAAGTAGATACATTATCATGTCATCTATTTTTGATTAATGAAGATAAATATATCGAAAACGGCATGTTTTTTCTTGACAATAATTTTGCAGAAGATATTGCTCGTCCATTTCCATTGGGACGCAAGGCCCGGCGATTAAAAGGCCATCCCCGTGGGGTTAAGGGCTTGTCACAAAATAACTTGGTTTTTTAGCGCTCAGATTTGGATTGGAGTTGTTTGGCCCGATTGATCAAAACCGCAGGAATAGCAGGGCTATTTTGAGGATTTTGCGATTAAGGAACAGTCAAAGACGGCCCGAAGGTGAGATGCGAAAATGTTAAGTTATTTTGGGACAAGCCCTAAGCTTCCACCTAAACGACGCCTAAACAGATATTTTTTAATTATCAACCTTGGTTTCTAACCACCCCTATGGACTTGATTGGTACCCAGCCGATCATGTCTTTTGAAAAGGTTATTCTGGCATACTTCCCCTGTCTTCGATCCAGAATGACACGGCTGCCTGCATGAAGCCGGAAAAGCTCGGTTGATTCTTTGGCAAGGCCGGAGCGTACTATCACCTCGTCTGGAAGAATTATCGCCTCGTTACCAACCGAAGATTCGTAATAATTATAAAATGAGGTCAAAACAAAAATTAGTGCAAGTCCGCCGACTACGGTTGATAGCATTCTGCTTCCTATTAAGCGGCCTGCAAAAAATCTGCGTAAAAGAAGTAAGCTCCAGAAAAGTCCGTTTAAAAAAACAGCTAATAGCTGTATAGTTTTATCTGTTAGCATGTACTTCCAGAAAAACAGTATTCTCTTGATATTAATATTAAGTCCCCTGCCCTCCTGCTGATCTTTAGTCAGACCGCGGGCATAGTTCAGGTTAAACTCCAGGTCAGCGTCACCAGGAATAAGCAGAGCTGCGCGCTCGTACCACAAAATAGCGTGGCCTATGTCACCGGCCTTCAAGTATGAGTTCCCCAGGTTGTAGAAAAGTTTTCCGTTTCTCAAACCTTTTGACTCCAGAGCTGAAAATTCATCTATAGCCCGTTTATAATCCCCCTCCTCGTACGCTTTCACTCCCTCAAGAAGCAAAGCAGCAGAGGCGGCTGACTGCGTACTATCAGTGTCATTTTCAGCTGCATGAGAAACCGAAACTATTGACACTGAGATCATCGGCACAGCCAATACAAAAACACAGATCACCACCAAACGGCCAATGCAGGTCTTAATTATTTTTTGCATAGCCACCTCACCAAACCACTGACCTGTTCAAGAAGATGTCTGCCGCCTTTATCAAGCACTGCGCCGCCATAACGAGCTGAGTCCATTTGTGTAAGCAGCCGGACTGTAAGTTCAATCTTCTCATCATCGGTTTTATCACCTGCCACAGCAGAGATCTTTCTTTGAAGTAGTGCACGTGCCTCTTCATAGGTAAGAGATTCGCCAGTGCGACCCGCCCGTGCAAACACTGCTGAGACAAGAGCTCTGTGAAGCAAGCCCAGAAATTCTATTTTGTCACCAGCATCAACAATCTTCGAGGCCTGTTGCAAAAGATCATCCGCCCTGCGGCACATTAATTCGACCGGAGATAAAACACGCCTGCGCCTGCCGCCAACCACCCTGAGAATGACAAAAAACAGCACCGGTAAAATTAAATAAAACAGAAAAATTTTTAGCGATATACGCCGTGCTGGTTTTAATACATCCAGACCGGATCTAACAGAAAGGATATCGTGTCCGGTAAGACGAACCCTGTCTTTCTTGGGCTTAACTACGGCTTGGTAGTCTTCCTGGGTAGTTAAATTTTGAATACCCATATCCTGATCACTATCTCCAGGACTTACACTCAGCTTGGCTGGCCCGGCCTTAAGACTCACATACCGACCGGCACCTGGATCGAATGTTATAAGCTCAAACGGGCCAAGCTCAAACTCACCTTCCCTGGTTGGAACAAGTGCGTATCTGAAAACCTTACTGCCTTTTGTTCCTACTCCAGGACTGCCGGATTTTGCAGACTCCTCCGGCGCGTCAGGATAAACCTTAAACGCATCAGGCAATGTAAACTCCGGCGGTGGAGCGTCTTTTATATTACCAACACCCTGTACGGTCAAAGCTATGGTGGCTGAGTCTCCAACGCTCAGGCTCTGCGGATCGGTTTTCAGGCTGAGTTTGAAGTTCCCGATAAGCCCGGAAAAATGTCCTTTCCCTTTATATGGAGGTAGTGGAGCGAC
This sequence comes from uncultured Nitrospirota bacterium, assembly GCA_964462885.1. GTDB lineage: Bacteria > Nitrospirota > Thermodesulfovibrionia > SZUA-242 > SZUA-242 > JALUUO01. The sequence continues at coordinate 11,215 of CAYWZR010000026.1, read as the reverse complement.
AGTAACCTGTACCGGTTCGGAACGAATAGAACGTGTTGTAGTACGTACCCTACCGAAAAAAGGATCATCAAATAAAGACCTGGAGCGACCTCTGCCTGGCGCTGCCACCTCGCAAGTCAATACTCCAGGACCTATAGTGAAAACACCATCTTTTCTTGGAGTAAGCAAATATGAAACCTCGGTAACAGAATACTGTCGGCCATTTTGCATTATGCTGTATTCTTTCTGATCCTTTACTTCTCTAACACTAAAACCCTCAAAAGAAGGTTTCTGATATCTAGCTTTGTAAACATTGATCGCAGCCATGAATTTAAATGTATAAACGATCTCCTGCCCCACATAGGGAGTGCGACTCGAAACCGAGGCTGTTATCATAATATCGCCATCAACTTTAGTGTCAGCTCCGGCATTAAAAGACTCAACCACGTTTATTTTTATGGGATCAGTGCGAACAACATCACTGCCATCTCTGACAGAAAGAGATGGAATTATCAGTGTTCCACGGCGTCGGGGTGAAAGTGAATATTTCAGTTGCAATTCACGTGTAACATCCGTATTGACAATACGAAGAGAAGAAGATCTGCCCAGAAACGTAACATCAAAATCTTTTATGACAGATGTGTCTACTTCACCACTATCACCGGAGATTAACACAGAGAGTTCCAGCGTTTCGTAAGACGCTATTTTGTTTCTGTCCACAGTGGCTGTTGCAGTGAAAGCCCAGGCATGGCCTGCATGAAACAGGCAGATTATTAAAATTAAAATTGAAACTAAAACTAAATATAGTTTAGTTCGTTTCATTAATGAGATTTGTTTCATTTCGTTTATAACATAAGGGCAGGCACAGGGACCTGCCCCTACCAATCCTTCTCTATGTACCGTTTTTTATATGCCGGCATCATGGCCTTTCCAGGCTGATCCTGCAAACGATTCAGCATGCTCTTGGCACGACGGCGTTCTTCCTCGTTCAAAGGAGGTTGTTCAACAGGTTTACTGCTACTTCTACCCTGCTCGACCTCATCTTTTTTATCCCCAGGCTTCTCCTGTTTATCGTCGCCCTTATTTTTTTGTTCATCATTTTGTTTTTCATTTTCAGATTTATTTTCAGATTTATTCTCAGGCTTATTTTCAGACTTATTTGCAGAGTCATTTTTTTTATCCACTGAATCCTGACTCTTACTGCCTGACTTCGGCTGTTCTGACTTTTCTTGTGTATCATCGCTCTGCTCTTGTTCACCATCTTTGCTTTGTTCTTTATCTTCTGACTTCTGTTTTTTGTCTTTCGACTTTTTTTGTTTTTTCTCTTCCAACTTCCTCTTTACAAACTCAAGGTTTCTTTTTGAATCTTCATCTTCGGGATTGGCCTTTAGAGCTGCCTCATAGTGCTCTATCGATTTTTCCAAATCTCCCAACTTATATGCCGTATTACCCATATTGTAGAGGATACGCGGTTTAAGCTCATCCCCGGCTCCTTTTAATGCCGCCTGAAAGCTGGCCATTGCCGACTTATAATCGCCTTTTTTGTAATTAGCACTGCCTATATCAAAGGAGATTTCCGGCGCCTCAGGTTCTTGAAGCTGCGCCTGCACAAATGAGTCAAGAGCTGCCGGAAAATCACCCTCCTTATATTGCCGGAGCCCTTCTTTTACCTCTTTAAAAGCGCTTGCCGCATAAGAGTAATCTGCCGACGAGAAAAACGCAGAAGCCAGAACCAACGGCAATAAAACAGCCGGTAACATCCGCTTTCTTAGAGGCATAATCAACTCTGCAATCAAGGCAATAAGAGCAAGGGCAAGAGGCCACTGATAGCGATCCTCCCAGACCTTAATCTTTCCGCTTTCAAGAGATTTTCCAGCCTCCATATCACCCCGTATTTTCCTATCATATATAACATCCCAGTCCATATCACCGGCAACAGAACGCACATATGCTCCATCTGTTAACACTGCCATACGCTTCAACTCTTTTTCATCCAGACGAGATAGAACGATCTTGCCTGACACATCTTTTTTAAACCCTCCTCCTTTTTCAGGTATAGGCGCACCCTCTTTAGAGCCTACTCCAACAATAAAAAGCTTTACTCCATCTTGCCTTGCCCGCTCCGCCGCCGCCATAGAATCACCGCCAGTAGGCTCTCCATCAGTGATAAGTATTACTGCCTTTTCCGCCGGGCTTTTAGGGTCAAACGCCCTTAACGCAGTATCAATTGCCTCAGCCAGAGCGGTTCCTCCCACCGGCAGAAAGTCAGGGGACAGAGCTTGGAGGAAAATATTGAATCCGGAATAATCAACTGTAAGCGGACACTGAAGAAAAGCCGTTCCGGCAAAAGCCACAAGACCAATGCGGTCGCCTTGCAAACGGTTTATAAGGTCTATAATTTCACGCCTGGCCCGCTCAAGACGATTGGGTTTGACATCCTCAGCAAGCATACTGCGGGAACAATCGATAGCCACGATTATATCCACACCTTTTCTTTCGATTGTTCTCCATTTAAAGCCGTAAAGCGGACCGGAAAGAGCTACTGACAGCATTAGTATCGAAAGGGCTAAGAAACCGGCCGCCACCCAGCGCCTGGAATCGCTCCGCCTTGGAGCTATTCTTTCCAGCATTGCTGAAGATGCATATCTAGCCAAAGCGCTCCTTCTTCTCCGAAAGCCGACCCAGTAGATAAATAAGACCACAGGAACAGCCCAGATAAGATAAAGCCAGTACGGATCTGCAAGTTTTGGAATTGGAATTGGAAAACTCACGGCGCCTCCAAGTACCGGGTATTTGAAAGCAATACTGCGGCTAGAAGGAGGACGAAAGCCGGAAGCAGAAATCGATCGTAGAATTCATTATAGTTATCGTAACTCTTTACCTTTACCTCGGTCTTTTCAAGCCTGTCAATAGTATCGTAAATCTCCTTTAGTCCTTCTGAGTTATCGGCATGAAAATAAAGCCCTCCCGTAGCTTCAGCAATGGATTCCAGAGTCTCTTCGTCGATATCAACCTTCTGATAGACAACCTGCCTACCCCAAACAGGATCATTTATAATAAAGGGCACCTGCCCTTCAGTGCCTACACCCACGGTATATATCTTCACGCCAAGTTTAGCGGCTATATCGGTTGCGGTCTGGGGATCCATTTCTCCTGCATTCGACCTGCCGTCTGTAAGAAGTATGATAACGTTTGCCTTGCTCTTAATATCTTCAAGTCTTTTAAGCGAAATGCCTATAGCGTCACCCAAAGCAGTGGACTTGCCTGCCGCACCAATCGAGACCCGATCAAGCACTGATACAACTGCACCGTAGTCATTAGTTAGAGGCATTTGGGTATATGCCTGGGAGCCAAAGACTACAAGCCCTATTCTATCGCCATCACGCTTGGGGATAAAATCTTTAACTACAGCTTTTACTGCTTCAAGCCGTGTTACCGTCTTTTTATTGAGGTTGAAATCAAGAGCCGACATACTCTCTGAAAGATCCACTGCAAGTACGATATTTATCCCCTCGGTTAACCGTATCGTTTCCCGGTTTCCCCACTGAGGCCGAGCCATGGCCACTGTCATAAGAATAAAAGCAGCCACTTTAAGCGCAGGAACAATCCATTTAGTACGCACAAAAAAAGACGGTTTAATCCCTTCCTTAACCACTCGCAGGGACGGCACACCTATGGGCGGCCTGGCGCCCCGATGCCTCCTGAGGTAAAATATAAAGGGTAGAAGCCCCAAAAGAAATAGCCAGTATGGCGACTGAAATCTAAACATTTCCATCTTTTACAACCCGCCGTGTGGTTTTTATAAAACCTTCGACAAACTCAAGATCCTGACTCCTTCTAGCCCGGCCTGCCTGGACAGATGCAAACTTCACCGGATCGGCAGAGCGTAATAACTCTGCTAGAGCTGACTTAAGCCCGGCTTCTACTTGCAGTTTTTTGATCACTGGCAGGAGTTCTTCGGTTGTCTTCTCCATAGTGTCCAACCCGAAGCGACCGTCCAGATAGGCTCTTATGATTGATGAAAGGCTGAAATAAAAAACTCTATCCTGAATATTATCTGCGGCAGCAAGCTCAGAAAGAGCGGCCAAAGCCGTCACATCCTCAGGCTCAGCCGGGATGGAGGGTTCTCCAGTTTTCGAGCTTCTTCGTTTTTTCCAGATAAGAAGTACGGCAATCGCCGCAAGAATCGCTGCCAGAGCCAGCAGCAGAAATATTATCCACCTTGAATTCCACCCGTAGCTCACAGGAGGCTTGATATCTATTATATCTGTCAACTCTTCAGAGGCTGGTGATTTCGGTACTGCCGGTGCCGTCACTGACGGATTTTCTGCTAGCCGCTCACCATCGATAGCTGTGTTGTCCTTGGCTACAGATTGGTTTACTCCTGAATCATCAGGCAGGTTTATGCAGTATACATTTGATTGTAATAAGGTGAAAAACAGAAAAAAGCTTACAAATAACAGATATCGTTTACAAATATAGCCACTTCTATTTAAAACCTCTTTGGTATTCTCATTCATGGATTTTTTTGAAATATAACAGCTATAAAGCTCACCTGCCCCCCTATGGAGCACCAGCGAAGTAACGGTCAGATGGCGCGCCTTGATATGCGATTCTCTTTTTCGACTAACCATCTTTTGAATGAATCCTGACTTTCACCTGATGGTTTTCCAAGTAGTAACCCTTCAACGCTAATATCCTCATCTAAATCTGGCCAATGAATCCCTTCTCCCCGGCCAATCAATCTCCAATTTAGCTTCTCGCTGTTGGAACCATGGACAAGTCTAGGATACCATTCAACAGGGACAGAAATAGTTCTTCCATCCGAAAGTTCAACACTCAATGTGTCCTCGGTAACCAAAACATCAAGCGCGTATGGGACTTCTATTTCAATAGCCGAAATACTCATTCCAAGCCTCCACTATATTTTCCCTATTTTCTTCAATCATTTTATGGATTCGTCCTATTTCATTGCGACTGAATCCTCCACTTTTATATAGTCGTACAGGGTCTATCCAGAATTTTACAACTTGATCATCACGTTCAACATGTACGTGTATAGGCTCATCTCGGTCTCCCGCATAGAAGAAAAATCTATATGGACCGATTCTCATTATCGTTGGCATTCGTTAATCATCCATGATTACTAGATGCTGGCCGTCCTCAAAGCTCCCCACCTCAAAACCATCTAAAGTCAAGGTGCAACCCCAAAGCCTACCTTTAAATAAATTGTACAAAAACTTTTAAATATTTTGACCACTCATAATCTTGCAATAACAACTCAATATCTTTTTTTATTGTTTTCACATACTCTTGCTTACTTTCTTCTTTAAGAGGTGTCTGGTCGTTCGCAGAAGAAAGAGTTATGTATACTGTATTGTCTTTTTCGTTTACTCCAATTAAAAAACCTATTTTCTGCTTCCACACATCAGTTCTAATTTTGATCATTTTAAAAATATTCATTTCAAGCCATTCTTTTCTTGTTGGTGAATATTCCTTATCTAAATCACCAGAGTGCGCAGGAATAGTTATAAGAAAGAGGGCTATACAGATAATATAAATAAATACCTTCGACTTACTTATCATTGATTAATACCTTCTTTATACGTCATATCCCAATTCTCGATACACACTATCTTTGTAATGATAGTTATCATCCTCGTGCATTTGATAGTTTTCGAGAGCATATGCAACTATTTTTGGAGAATACGGCACAAAAATAGCCCCAACATTTCGGATTATTGGCAGACAGGTTCTCTCAACCATTCCCCTGGAACCATCAAGATTGATTCCAATTATTGTGCAGTTTTTTTCTAATGCAACTTCGGCTTCCCATCGGACATATTTGTACTTATACCTTGTGTCTTCGCCAATTAGTATAGCGTATTTTTCAGCCATTGTTATTCGTGCCCTGACTTTCGATTTTATATATGCTTCTTCTTCTGATCTGATTTCGTTTGATAGTTGGCAATCAGTAAGATCGAAATCAATATGTTCATTCTCTTTCCAAGCCTACATGAGACGATAGCAGTGAATATCCGTGCTACTAAATCCAATAAACGTTCTTGGAAGCCCCATTATTCTGCCTCCTGCTTCTGTTGCAACCGTTTTTCTATCCTTTTCCCCGGCTCAACCATTAACGAAAAGTATGAGATATCTGTGCCTCTTATGATGCCTTCAATTGTTTCAATAAATTGACATTTTGCTATTTTGTCATCTTCAATGGCGTACGTACCTACACGATTAAGAAACATATATTTTTCAGACTTTATTTGCTCAGCTACTAATCGAAATTTTTCCCATTTTGCGCCATAACTTTGAAACTCTTCGATCTGATATGTTGCCAGAACAATTGTAGAGAGAATTAACGCTAAAATACCCATTGCTATCTTGTATTCCTGGGGTACTGTAAATGCTAGCGCAATGGTCATTGTTGTAAGAACGTTGCAGGCAATAGATATGCCTTTAAGTCTTCTATAAGCTTTTTGATTTCGGAGGGCACTCGAATCAAAATAATCGAGTTGATCATCTACGCGATCAGCAATATACGATTCAAGTTCTTTATCCATCTCTTAAACCTCTATGTATTTTCTTCATGACGTATAACGCAAAATTAACTTGTTCTGAAAAGTTGATTGGAAAGAGCTGGAGCCTTTCAGAATTAATTTTCTCGATTACAAGAGTTCCGTAATTTATCCTTGCCCCTTTATTATATTTCACCGCACCCTCATACGTTCCCTGTATCTAAAAAAACGTTTCAACGGCTCTACAAGCGAGCCTGAAGCAGAGACCTCTACCACATCAACGCCAGTGCGTTTCAGTTGATCGAGTGTTTTGTGGTAGCCCTCCTTCATAATACTTTCATATTGGAGTACCGTAGTCGTATCGTAAGTATCCAGCACTGTTATCTCACCAGTCTCCAGATCCATAAGTTCGACCAACCCGCCGCCAGGAAGCTTGAAATCCCCAGGATCGGAGATTAAAATTCCTATAAGATCATGTCTTCGCGCCGCAACAGCCACAGCACGCTGATAACCCTCATCCAAAAAATCCGAGATCAGAAACGAAACAGACTTTTTCCTCGCCACCCTTCCCAAAAACCGGACAGCCTCGGCCAGATCAGTGCCGTGGTTTTCAGGCTCGTGAGCAAGAATCTCTTTGATAACCCGCCAGACATGGGAAGCCCCCTTTTTAGGCGGAATATATCGCTCGACTCTATCGGTAAACAAGATAGCACCGATCTTGTCGTTATTCTTAATCGCGTTAAAGGCCACAATCGCGGCCATTTCCGCCGCAGCTTCCCGCTTAAGCGAGTTTACAGTACCAAAAGCCCCTGACTCACTCATATCCACCAGGATCATAATCACAAGTTCCCGCTCCTCGCGGTAACGCTTGATATAGGGACGGCCCATACGCGCTGTCACGTTCCAGTCAATCGATTTCACCTCGTCGCCAGGCGAGTATTCTCTGACTTCCTCAAACTCCATACCCGCACCTTTAAAGGCGGAGTGGTATTGTCCGGCCATAATTGTATCCACAGTACGTCCGGTGCGAATATGTATCCGTTTTATCTTTTTTATCAGTTCGTGCGAAAGCATAACTACAAGCTGAGTTGCGTCCAACAAAAGCAGCAACCACCTTGAGAGAATGTAAACCGTGTATGCTTAACAAAAATTTGAATTGGAACTATATGTATATGTTGAGCGTCAATCTTCAACCTTTTGTCAGCCCTTTTTTGTTTCATTATTTTTTTATCTCCGTACACTTTTGTATCCGGCGCATTACCCCAACCACATGTTTTTATAGCCGGATCAATAGGTTCGGCTTTTGTTTCTTTTTAATTCATCAGCTATTATTCCAAATGCTTATTTCCGTCTTTACTCAGATAGTTCTTTTTAGAAACAACGCTTCTGCCAAGCTCTTTTTCGGTTTCTTGTCTGGCATTGCCGGCAATTTTTCCGCCTCTTTTTGCTACATTCTTGTTTTTATTAAAAGTTTCGGGTTTCTCTTTTTTTGAGATTTCTGTTGTTACCCGTTCTCCGAGCATGGTAAAAATCAGTTCCAAATCATCCATGTGGTCTCGAAGATTGACTTTTGATTTTTCGGGTAAGTTCTTGTATTTTTTATACTCACTTGGTGTCATACCGAATGTTGCCTTTGAGATTTCGGCAGTTAGAATAGCAAAATTCCGCTGTTCTTCAATTCCTCGCTCTTTCCATTCATCGGTAAGATTCTGCCGTATAGCTAAACCTCGCAATCTCTTATCAATCCAATCTTTAGGGTAGCCTTTTCTCTCGTATATCTCCTTCATCCGCTCCTGGGCGAGTTCTGGATTTTCTATCTCATCAATCCGCTCTTTAGCGATTTTTGCCAGCCAGCGCTTGAAAGGTTCTGCTTTTTTACTTGGTATTGATTGAATAATTCTAAAAATGCCTTCAGTATCAGCGCAGTCAGTTTTTCGCATTTTTCCGTCAGAAGCTTCTAGTTTCAACCCGTGACAAATTGTCACGAGTTCACTTCCTTCCTGCCTAAGCCTTTGTTTTAGCTTTCGCCAATATGCTCCTGCATCAGGACTGTCCGTTAAAATCCCACAAATATCCATAACAGAGTAGTACCATTCATTTTTATGCCAGAGGCGGCGGATTTTTTTGGATTGAAAAACAACTAACTTGTTTTTAGATTTTATATTTTTCGCCATTTCAGAAGATCTTCACACTGGCAATTGTCAGCATTTCTGCCTGGGAACAATTTGTTCCTATGTGGGTTGCATAGTTTTTTTGGTATTTAATACTCATTGGCAAACTTTCTTCACTCAATTCTGATCACTCAGTCCTTGTTTTTACGGCACCTCAACCGAATCGAAAATTCGGGCGATAATCTGGTCTGTGGTAATGTCCTCCGCTTCTGCCTCGTATGTGAGAATGATGCGGTGCCTTAGCACGTCAGGAGCGATTGATTTGATGTCCTGGGGTGTCACATATCCACGCCCCTCTAAAAATGCGCGGGCTCTGGCCACCAAGCTGAGAAATATTGTAGCCCGCGGAGAAGCGCCATACTGTATGTAGTCTGAAATATCAATATTGTAATCACTTGGCTTACGCGTAGCTGAAACTAGATCTACAATGTAATCAAAAAGTTTTTCATCAACAAAAATCCTGTTTATCAGTGAGCGTATTTCCTCCAGCCCTGGCCTGTCAATAACAGGCTTTATCTCGACATCGGTCCCAAATCCCACCCGTTTCATTATCTCCTTTTCCTCTGCCTTCGAAGGATAATCCACCAGAAGCTTAAGCATAAACCTGTCGACCTGCGCCTCAGGCAATGGGTATGTACCCTCCTGTTCAATCGGGTTCTGAGTAGCAAGCACCAGAAAAGGATCGGCAAGAGGCCAAGTGTGGTCCGCTATGGTAACCTGTAACTCCTGCATGGCCTCAAGCAGAGCAGCCTGGACTTTTGCCGGAGCCCTGTTTATCTCGTCTGCCAGTATAATATTGTTAAACAGCGGACCTTTTTTAACCGTGAAATCTCCGGTCTTTGGCTGAAAAATCTCGGTTCCGGTAAGATCAGCGGGCAATAGATCGGGCGTAAACTGAATACGCTTAAAATCGGCACTTATTGTCTGGGCGAGTGCCTTTACAGCGCTGGTTTTAGCAAGCCCCGGCACTCCTTCAATCAAAACATGACCTTTTGTAAAAAGTCCGATAAGCAAGCTTTCCACTAGGTCCGACTGACCCACAATCACACGACCGATCTCGGCTTTAAGCTGAGTTATCAATAGCTGTTTTTCCTGTACTTCTTTTGTAACCTCCTCTATCACCTCAATCGCCTCCATTCAAATAATATTACGACCTTAAAACAGGTCATTATTTTACAAAATTTACCGCTGTCCCGCAAGGGTTGAATAACCTTTTGCAATCTTTTTTTGATAGGGCCTATATGATATTCTTATCCTTCTTTTTATTGTTTATAAAAGTTGTATTTTTTCTCTCAAGCCCTTAATCCTTGAGCCAGGTAACATAATCCCTTTAACGTAAGATCCGGGTCCACGGTATCTATAATAGATATCCGCTCAGCCATAATACCGGCAAGCCCGCCGGTTGCAACCACAGAGGCTTTTTTACGACCAAGGTGAGGTAATATCATTTGAGCTAAGTGTAAAACAGCTCCGGCATGTCCCTCTATAATTCCCAACCTCATACTGTCAGCGGTATTCTTGCCAATGCCCGGCAAAGGCCCTTCAACAGAAATTCTCTTCAGGCGTGCAGCCTTTCTGGCCAGAGCATCAGCGGCCAGTTCAATGCCGGGCAGTATGGCTCCGCCTATATATTCCGCACAGGCCGTAACAGCGCAAAGTGTCGTGGCCGTACCAAAATCTATAAGCAAAAGAGGACCTCCATATACGTGAAAACCGTAGGCTGCATTTACTATTCTATCAGCCCCCAGTTCACTAGGCTTATCGATTTTTATTCTAAGCCCGGTACTCATCCTGCGTGTAACGTTAAGCGGAGTTATACTGTATATTTTACTGACAGCGCCAGCCACTACCCGGGTAAGAGCTGGAACAACACTTGAGACTATTGCCCCGTCAATATGACCGGAGCGAAACCCTTTCAGGGCCTTTAACACAGAGCCTTTATCAAAAAGATGATCTGTCCGAAAGCTTTTTTTCCGTAGAAGAGTGAAACCGTCGAACAATCCCACGACCATGTTTGTATTGCCTATGTCAATTGCAAGAATCATAAGTTTAGTTTGATTTATTCCTCCAGCTTTCTATTATATGCCTGGGACCTTTTAAGAGAAAATCCGTATACATCTCATCCATCCTGTTAATAAGTTCTGCGGCGAACAAAGACCGGTTGATTGTTCTTCCGCAATGAGTCCTAACCGAGGTTGCAATAATACGAAGATCCTCTGGAAGTTCCTGGACCTCCAAGTTTAAATTCACTCCAATACCGAGAACCAGGTAATTAATGATACCACCCGAACCACTTGAGGTTTCTGCAAGCACACCAGCAGTCTTCTTTCCTTTAAGAAAAACATCGTTTGGCCACTTTCCCCTGGCTCTTAGTCCGGTTAATTGCTCAATAGCTCCTATCACAGCCAAGGCTCCGAGAAAGGTTAATACCCACGCCTTTCCAGCCGGAACCAGAGGTTTTAGGATCACACTCATGTATAAATTTACTCCGGGAGGGGATATCCAACTCCGACCGAAACGCCCCCTTCCACCAGTTTGCGA
>CAYWZR010000025.1:0-15790 GCA_964462885.1 uncultured Nitrospirota bacterium | reverse complement strand
ACCAGTTCGTCCACGCGCGGGAAGATGTTTAGACTTTGCGGTTCGCTCCAGCCGTTGCCGGAGTGGTTGAAGTATAGACGTACGCCATCGCGGTGCAGGTAAATGATGTCGATTGCGCCGGAGCCGTCGATATCGGCGAGGCGGATGCGTTTTTGGTCAAACTGGTCTGGATTGTCAAAATAGGGGGCGTTGTCCATGTTCACTTTCGCGCCAAAACGACCATAACCCAGGTTGGGCCAGTAGCAGACTTCGCCATTACGAATGCGCACTAAATCAGTCAGTCCATCGCCGCTGAGATCACTGATGTAGATTGATTGTGTGCTGTCGGCAAAAACCAGACGCGGGCCTTGCTCTTCATCCAGTACTTGGGCGACGCGGCGGGTGGTGCGCACCTCGAAACCGGCGCGGTAGCTTGAAAAAGGGTCAGTACGAAAGAGCCATTGAGCGGAATCATTTGGCCTTGGCGTATCGATATTGTGTTCACCGTAATCAAATACAACTTCAAACATCCATTCCGCATTTAGCAACTGTTCTTCACTTAAAAAATGCGGACGTTGATCTGCATCGTCGAGCAAAGATGCACTGTTACCATAGCGAATATGTTTGAGATAGCGATTGGCGGTGCGCCGGGAATCATCGACAGCTCCTCGATTGCGTTCATGGGCGCGGGTTAGATCTGCACCCGCACCATCTTCTGCCTTGTATTTGTAAAGAACTGCATTGCCTTTATCATCGCGAGTCTCGCATATGAGCCAGCTAAAAATACGGGCGGGGTCTTCAGTGTCTGAAATACGTGAATCAGGGTCTTTACCGTAGAGGGTGAGAATGTTATCTTTGGAGATGGAACGCCAGTGTACATCACCATCTGCTTTTTTTGTCCAGCGTTCAATGCGGGCCAACAGGCCTTCGATACAAGGTTGATAGCGATGAATGATGTAATCCGGGGCAGAGGTATCCTCTGCAAACCGGCTATCGTCCGGGTTGAGGAGAGGAACCAGGTCTTCTGCGCCGGAGAGAATAAATTCATCGGACTCTGTTGCATCTTGATACTGGGGAAGACCTTTGTCTGTTTTACGTGTAATGGATGGTAATGAAAGGTTCCAGCCAAAACCAAATGGTCCGTTGCCGGAACCGGAATTATAGGTTATTGAAAGCTGCGGGCCGAAACCGGAGCGACCGGGGCTGGTTATGATAGGCACGCTTATTGAGCCGGTGCCGGTCACCGGGTTGGCAGCGAATTTTTCGCCAATGCCTCGAATAGCGCCGCCGCCCGTGGGAAGCGCTATTGATGGTGCAGATACAGAAAATGATTTCCCAACTGGAGCTCCTTGTTCAATATTGCTACTTTCTTGCCTGTTATCGTTCACTTCACTGCTCCCTGTTTTGGAAATGATGTGAAATCGCAAATAACACTGCACCTGCACCCTGAAACATACAGACTGTCCTGGTCACATTAGCTTAACAGTGCTTCTAAAGTCTACTGTAGACAAGAAGCGGACAAAATGGTTTTATTCTCTCTCTCTCCTCCCGTACTAAACTATTGAATCTGATTGCAAACATTGCTTAAGGCGTTGAAGCTTAAAGGGTAGTAATCAGGTGTGGTTATTTACTTTTCAATTTTTCAATTAGACAGATAAGAATTTGAACTTCGATGTAATTAAATACTATATCCATTCTATAATTATTGCCAGATCAATTATTTTCCCAGATCTCCGGCTTAATCAGACCCATACTATAGTATTCAATTCGGTAAGGCTTAACGATACAGATGCAGTAGTTCGGATCGTCTGGTCCGGAAAAATATGCCTCAAGTTCATCTTTCCAATACCTCTTGCGCTCTTGCTCATCTATTGTAATCTCAGCCTTCCCTTGGATTTGAATATAATGTTTAGCGGTTTCAATATTCGATACTCCACATACAATGTGAACCTCATTGTTCTTTTTAATCTGGGCAACCTTTCTAGATGTGAGAAAAGTAGAAAATCTAATGTTCAGACTTTCATCTGCCATTCCAACGACATACCGAACCCATGGTTTGGCATCTTCCGTTAACGTCGCAAACGACATAAGCTGTGGTGTAGCCATAATATCAAATATTTTTGTTTGAATGTCTGACATAGTTTCTCCTTTTCTGTTGCTTTGTTGTTGTCTAAACTGAACACTAATCATTGAGAAAACGATTGAAACCTCTCACCTAAAGACAGTAAATATGTGTTAAAATATTGTTGTTAAAACAGATTAACATATTACCCATTAAGTTTAAGATTATTTACTATGAGACATAATTATTGCAATAACAAAAATACAATTAGTAAAGCTGAGGCTGAATGAAAGAAAAACCTGTATATTTAGACAATAATGCAACAACCGCCATAATTCCCGAGGTCTTGGATGAAATGCTTCCTTACCTTAAGGATTTATACGGAAATCCCTCTAGCATACACACCTTTGGCGGACAGCTACATAAAAAACTGGAGGAAGCCAGGGAGAGGGTCGCGGCGCTTATAGGCGCAGAACCAGGTGAAATTGTATTCACAAGTTGTGGCACGGAAAGTGACAACAGCGCTATAATGAGCGCCGTTAATTCTAACCCTGATAAGAGACACATTATTACTTCATCTGTTGAGCACCCAGCTATTTTGAATTTTTCTAAATATCTAGCAAAAAAGGGATATCGTATCACTTTTTTACCTGTAGACAGTTTTGGAAACCTCGATATGGAGGCGTTTTTAAAGGCACTGGACGACGACGTTGCCGTAGTTTCTCTCATGTACGCCAATAATGAAACCGGGGTATTGTTTCCGATTGCTGAACTCGGAGCCGAGTTAAAGGACCGTGGAATTCTTTTTCATACGGATGCTGTTCAGGTCATAGCTAAACTGCCGATAAACGTAAAGGAATTACCGGTGGATATGCTTGCCATATCTGGGCATAAACTTCATGCACCCAAAGGAGTGGGTGCTCTTTATATAAGAAAAGGCACAAGATTTTCTCCTTACATTCTTGGCGGACACCAAGAGCATGGCAGACGGGCTGGTACAGAAAACCTGGCCTCTATTGTAGGGTTAGGCAAAGCATGCGAACTTGCCAGAACTCAGATGGTTGAAGAAATTGCATGTGTAGAGTCAATGAGGGACAGACTCGAAAAAGAACTACTAGAGAGATGTCCGCAAGCAAGGGTAAATGGTGATATAAAAAATCGTCTGCCAAATACAACAAATATCAGCTTTGAGTTTGTCGAAGGCGAGGCAATACTTCTGAGGCTGGATGAACACGGAATCTGCGCTTCTTCCGGCTCTGCCTGCTCGTCTGGATCACTGGAACCAAGTCATGTCCTTAGAGCTATGGACGTGCCACCTACTGCAATTCATGGCTCCATACGCTTTTCTCTAAGTCACTATAATACTGATGGAGATATTGATAAAGTCATAGATAAAATGCCGCCTATAATAAATGAGTTAAGAGCGTTGTCTCCATATGGAAGGTAGAGGAAATTTTTAACCAAAAAATTACTAAAAATGCAGACTAAGCTTACATGTGACGGGTGCGGCGAATGCTGCCATTACGTGGCGACTGAAATCGATCGCCCCAAAAGTAAACGCGATTACTCGGATCTGTTCTGGCATCTTTTGCATAAAGGCGTTGCCATATATATAGGTCACGACAGAAGTTGGAATATGGAGTTTATAACTACATGCGTTAACTTAACCGAAGATGGCAAGTGTGGTGATTACGATAACAGGCCGGTTATCTGCCGAGAATATAGTCTTGATAACTGTACCAGGCATTCTTATGGGAAATATTATCTTCACAAGTTTCGCTCACCAGAAGAATTAAAAACTTACTTAAGAAGCAAAAAAATAGATTTTGAGTTTAAACGCAAGAGAAAATAACTCTCAGCGGTATGATGGTTGGTTGAAAAGTTTTTTTGTGATTAAATTTCCAGTACGATCTGAGAAAATCCAGGAACTTTACGAGCGAATGCAGCGGCTTTCTATTCTTGAAGAAGATATTGATGAAAGTTTTATCCGTTGTAGTGGCCGTGGCGGACAGAAAGTAAACAAAACATCTTCAGGCGTGCGTCTTTACCACAGACCGACCGGCCTAGAGGTAAAATGCACAAAGGAACGTTCTCAGTCATTAAACCGGTTCTTTGCCAGACGAATGCTTATAGAAAAACTAGAGGCCGGTATTGCCGGAGATGCAAGCCCGGTCGAAATAAAAGCGGCTCGTATCAGAAAACAGAAACAAAAAAGACGTGCACGCAGACGCAAGGCTGATGGAGCTTAAAAGTGCTGGTTCGGCAGGTCGAATCCTCGCTGTAGCTGGTGGCAAAGGCGGAGTTGGCAAGAGCGTTGTATCCATAGCCCTGGCAGCGGCGTTTTCTGAGCGGGGCAATAATGTTGTGCTTGTTGATCTTGATCTTGGTTCGGCCAATCTGCATACCTATCTCGGTATTCATGACGATACACCCGGTGTTGCTGATTTCCTGCTAAAAAAGGTTCAGGAACTTACCAGCCTTCTTATTGATACCTCTATTCCAAATGTAAAATTGATAAGTGGAGCGAGATTTTTCCCTGGTATGGCCAATCCTCCGTACCAGACCAAGTTGAAGTTAATTAGGCACTTGAAAGGCCTTAGAGCGGATGTCGTCATAATGGATATTGGAGCTGGCGTACATTTTAATACTCTGGACTTCTTTGCAATAGGCAGGCCCGGACTGATAACTCTGGCGCCCGAGCCAGGGGCGGTTCTAAATGCGTATTCATTTATAAAGGCGAGTCTGTTCAGGCACCTAATGAGCATATTCGGTCGGCATCCGCAAGTGCGGTCTTTTTTGGATGAGCTAAGAACAAAAGGGGAGGGGGGGGATGACGAGAGCTCTTTCACACTGGAATCCTTTCTTGATATTATTCGTGGGCTAGACACCTCTTTTGTGCCGCTGGTAGAAGAGGTTATTGGGGTTTTGCAGCCTGCCATGATTATGAATCATGTAACCGACCTTGTCTCAGCAGTATATGCTGATAATCTCCAAAAACTCATTCTGAAACGCTTGGAGCTAAAGGTACACTACCTTGGAAATTTGCCCAAGATAGAGAAACTATCGCAACACCTTGTTGGGCTTCCTACTTTTCTCTACAGCAAACCTGGCAAAAAACTTTTGCTTGCGGCTGAAGAACTACTGACGGATCTGGATAGGAATTTCCCTGTTACAAGATCAGGTATGAATACAAGATCCACCTCTATGGAGCGACGTCGAAAAGAAGATTTTGACGAGCAGGATATTCAGATTCTCTCGAACCTTTTGGATGACATGAAGGATGATATTTTTAAAAATACCACCAAGACCGCCTGGAAGCTCAGAACTTATTATAGACCGGCTGAAGTTGTGCAATTTCTTATAAAAAATGGTATCAATCACCCAGTTTTTTTCCGCGGACCCTAAGTTGTAAACATCTTTTCTATTGTTTGCACAACTGCACTGGAAAGCCCCTCCAGATTGTATCCTCCTTCAAGGCAGAAGATCGAAGGAAGAGCCGGGATCGCGCCTAGAATTCCTTCCATCATCCCTCCAATGGCTGCTGTCGTCACCCTGATTTCAGAGAGAGGATCTTGGATGTGTATATCGTATCCTGCCGAGACCATTAGAATTGACGGCTTAAACTCACGAATCAGTTCCGGCAATACCTTGCGGTATACGTGGAGATATTCTTCGTCTCCAGATCCAGCAACCATCTGAATGTTTTTGTTAAAACCTCTTCCTTTGCCAATGCCTGTAGAATCTTCAGACCCTGTTCCGGGATAATGGGGATACTGGTGTGTGCTGAAATAAAAAATTGACGGGTCTTCTTCAAAAGTGTGTTCAGTACCGTTTCCGTGGTGAACATCAAAATCAATTATAAATACCCGTTTAAAACCTTTTTCTTGTGCATACCTGGCTCCGACAGCCACGTTGTTAAAGACACAAAATCCCATTGAACGGTTACTCTCTGCATGGTGGCCGGGTGGTCTTACCGAGCAAAAACATCTACCTACCCTGTTATTTAAAATACTATCCACGGCTGTCAAGACAGCTCCGGCAGCCAAAAGAGAGGCGTTAAGTGTGCCCTCTGAAAAATATGTATCGCCGCCGTCAAGAAATCCCGGCATGGTTTTACCCAAAATGCTGTCCACGTAATCTGTACTGTGTACCGAAATAAGATCGTCTCTTGCGGCCTTGCGCGGGGATATGTGTACAAGTTTCTCCCATAAACCGGTTTCCTTTAACTGTTTATTTATGGCAAGAAGCCTTTTCTTCCTCTCAGGATGTCCTGCAGGTGTTTCATGCTCCAGAAAGAGTGAATCATATATATATCCAACATTTGTCATAAGTTTTTATACATTATAAGTATAATGTTCTCCAGGGCATCTAGAAGCTCTTTGAATCTACCGCCATGACTTTTTGACTTAGAAAAAAGATCTTCACGCAAGGCTGCCACTCCAGAATTTGAGCAATCTTTAAATGTAATGCGTCCGGTCTGAAGCTCGATTCTTTCCATTATAAGCAAATCAGCAGCGTCAACAGCAAAGCTCTTCATCATGGCTGTAGCCTCTTTAATTTCTGTGTTTATATCCTGTGCAAGTTTGCTCTGGTTATGAAGTAACCTGGCGACTTCCCGTGTCAACACATATAGGTTGCAAAATTCGAGACCACGAACTCCACGTCGCCACTGAATCAGATAAGGATTTCTCCAACGCCAGAGAAAATTTCTTATTCCGATTTCTATAAGATGCGAAGCATGCCGGTAGATAGGCATATCAGCGCCTGCGCTATCTGGAGTGTCTAATCGTAATGTTGATTTTACAGGTTTTGTTATTCCGGCTAAGGCCCAAAGATTTTTAAGTACGATAGATCCATTGTTATCGCTATGTGTATCAAAATGTAAAAGTGATAATATGACTTGCCCTTTTCCAAGTTTTCCGCAGATAACGGCAGGTTCCCCATTTAGGCGCTCAGGGTCAAGAAGTATGCCATAAACCTCTTCAAGTTCTTTCCACCTCACCTTTCCCTTTTTATTTATATCTGAAACCGGAATGTCAGAGCTGTAAGCATCCGGGCCGGGATTTCCGTAGCGTGCAATAATTTTAATATCACCGGAGTTCGATGGCACTGAAAACTGGGATGGCCACCATGCATGAAAGACAGCTGGTGAGTGATCGCCTGGAAGTCCGCGCCATAAATCATGGTCGTTTGCGTCTAAATTAACCCCGATACTTCCAGCAAAGCTGGGTACTCTGCTGGATGTCGGCATTCTAGTTACAGGTAATAAACCCAAACCTCCTTTAACCTCAAGGGCAAGACCTGCACCACCGCAAACACCAAAATAAATTCCTCCTTTACAAACAAACTCCTTTATCGCCTCTGCACCGTCTTTGCTCAACCGTACAGTCTTATGACTGGCCCATCCACCTGGAACAAACAGAAGGTTGTATTGTTTCAGACATCCATTTTTCACATCAGCAGCAGTAATGATATCAAAAGGCAATTCAGCCGCTGACAGAGAATGAATCGCCATCAATCCCCATAAATGTGATTCATCCCAGAGAAGAGCCGCTGAGGCAGAATGTTGCCGGTTGTTTTCTTTGTCTATGAGCATCTGGCTAATTATATACTGACACAATGGCGTTATGATCAAACATGCCTACGCCTGAAGTACTGAATATTTTTAATATATGTTTATCCTTAATTCTATCTTTTACATATTCTGGAAGCTCTTGACCGGACTTGCTTGATATGATCACCACTGCGGTGTCTTTTTCTGGCATGTTATCACTACTTGTTGTATAAAATTTCGGATTTTTATATTCCCATGAAAACCTGACAAGAGACATTTTAAGTCTCTCTCCAGAAAGCGAAGGTCCAAAACCTCTGTTTATCTTATAGTTATAAAAAATATTTTTCTGAGTAGAAAGATCAAGAATAGGAACTGCAACTGCCGGATTAATTCCTCCTGCAAGTTGCGGCAAAGTAAAGATCTCAGCCGCTTTGATATCAATGGTGTTCAGTAATTCTCCGGCGTTTTTCATGGTTATTGAATTATGCTGTTTCAGAAATGGAAGAAACACAAAAAAAGATAATATGAAAGAAGATGTTACAACGCATAAAGCAATTAGTCTTCTGGCCTGCATGTCCCTTAGCTCATTTAATCCATATGATGCCATTAATGCCAACATAGGAAATATTGGTATCGTATATCTCATAAGACTTATTTTAAATATAAACATAAGTATGAATAGATAACTTATGATGATGTATTTAAGGTCTCTCCTTTTTATGGCTATATAAACTGAAAATATACTCAAGATAGTAATAAAAGGATGAACATGAAATAAAAATATGGATGTATAAGTTTCATTCCACTGGTCCATAACAGGCTTCTGATAATTTAACAGAACCTTGATCTGCTTAAAAATAACATCGTATTTAAGTATTACCACAGGCGCAGTAAGCATACCGGTTATCAGAGCAACCATTCCCCCCCTACGAATCGCTGTGCCTGGATTTTTTTTCATATATACAAAAAGTATAATTAGCAATATAGAAAGTATCGGCCATGTGGAGTACTTCACAAATAAGGCCAGAAATACCGCAAAGGCTGAGGTTATTATTGCTGGTCTGCCACCACGCTCCATAGCAATAATGTAAGTAAATATGGCAAAGGCAAGAAAAAACATCGTGCCGATATCAACCATCATAAGTGGCACTTGTGTGAAAATATAAGGAATTCCAAGAAGAAAAAGTCCGCCGTAAAAACCAGTTTTTTCATCCCACAATGTCTTTCCGATCATATAGGTAAGAACTACTGTCAGAGAAAACATCAGTGTTGTGAATATCTGTATATAAATCTTCTGCTCACCAAGAAATCTGAAAATCAGGCCGTACAAAAAAGGAAGCAGCGGTGAATCTGTCCAGGTGACAATAGCTTTCCCCCACTCGCTAAAAAAATATCCGACACCGTACATCTCTAGATATTTGGCCTGTATAAAATATCTAGAGGTGTCTACATTAAAGTCAGGCTCACCCCAGAATGCTGTTGCCCAGACAAATGAGACTACAAATAGAAACGTTGATGGATAACGTTCAAAAAAAGATTGTCTAGATAATATATAGGCAAAAGTAACACCCAAAACTAAAAGGAGTAAAATCTTGATAAAATTAAGCTCTTCAAACACCCATGACCACCGGACAATCATATTGGTATCAGCACGGCGAAATAAGAAAAGAGTGATAAATGTAATTACTGTAAAAACTGGAATTATCACCAAATTACTTTCTCTTTTAGTCATCTTTTTCAGTCTCCGTGGGGCCTTTTCAATTTTAGAAATATAGAGCAGGAATTACTTGGATAATTTTAGATAATTGAGGTTATAATAACAATTCCCAGGAGGTAGTTTCTTTAAACAATATATGAGGGCGACAAAATCCGAGGTAAAAAAGCTTCTTCTAGAGAAGAAATACGCGGAACTCTGCAACTTGGAGCGCTGCAAGGGGGGAGTACTCAGACTTCTTCGGTCTGTGGCCTATGATCGGGAGGAACTTATATTCTGGCGTGCAATCGAAGCAACAGGACATGTCACAAGTTCCATTGCTGAAACAAACCCTGAAGGAGTGCGTAATTTCCTCAGAAGGCTGATATGGGCGCTAAGTGATGAATCCGGAGATATGGCCTGGAGTGGTCCTGAGATGTTGGCCGAGATATTTATTCGGAACCCTGTGCTTTGTCAGGATGTGCCCCTTATAGTAATAAACCTCGATGAACCGGTCTTCCGGAAGAACGCCGTATGGGCTGCTGGAAGAATCGCCTGTGATCACCCTGAAATTGTGCAGGAAGTTATAGACGATCTGCTCAAGGAAACCGACAGTCAAGACCCAGAAATCAGAGCCTATGCCGCATGGGCGCTAGGCTGTCTTCGTGATAAAAAAGCAGTGGAGCCGCTTAAACGTTTAATCAGCGACACCTCAGATGAAGTTAAGTTTTACAGTTATGGCACTCTCAAGCGTATAAGTGTCTCGTCTATTGCTAAAGAAGCCCTTGCCAGAATAGAAGGTGAATTACTGGACCAGCAACAATAAGATAAATTTTCGTACCTTTCCCTAAATTCCAATACGAGCGCCTTTTCTGCCTTTCAGAACTACCTCAACCAATTTTATTTTTTATAAGCAAAATTAGGCACATAAATTGCTACTATAAAAAAATATAGTGCTACAGTTGTCTGCTTGTTTTATCGAATATAATATTTTTTTGCTGCAAACAGCTACAACTGGATTATAACTCTGGTTAGAGCGCATAATTTCAGGAGGAATCAAGTGTTATGTTGAAAAGAATTCAGGCCATACTAATAAGTACGTTTTTTTTGCTGATGCTGGTTGGGGCTACAGCCTCCTTTGCCGGCGAGGCAACGTCTGGCAAAACATCGCAAGTGCTTGCTTTTATGAGTACCCATATCAAGCCCTACGAGAATGCGCTAAGCGGATTTAAAAAGGTTTGCGATTGCGATGTCAGAAAAATTGTTTTTTCAGAGACCGGCCCCTACTTTGACTTGTCAAAGGAAATCGAAGCCACACGCCCCGATATGGTGCTTGCCATAGGGACTAAGGCCCTTACCCAATTGATGAATAAATTAAAAAATAAACACCAAAGTATAAGAAACATTCCTATAGTCTATATGATGGATCTAAATCCTGAACCTTTGACTTCCGGGCAGAAAAACATAACCGGAGTCAGGATGATTACATCTCCGAGCAAACAGCTTACAGCGTTTTTAAGGGCGATTCCTCTTATTCAAAGAGTCGGTATTGTGTATAACCCGGCTAAGTCGGAAAAATTTGTGGAAGGGGCTGTTGCAGCGGCTAAAAAAGTAGGTGTTGAACTTCTTATAAAAAAAGCCCAAAAGCCGGAAGATGTGCCCGGACTTGTCAATGAAATGGCCGGGGAAATTGATGCTTTCTGGATGATTCCAGATGCTTCCGTGGTTATGTCCGAATCGGTAGAAGCCATTCTTCTTTTTTCGTTGGAAAATATGGTGCCGGTACTCACATTCTCAGAAAAACACCTCGAGATCGGCGCACTCATGTCAATGAGTGTGAGCATCAATGCGGCAGACATGGGTAGGCAGGCAGGCAAGATGGCTGAAAGAATTTTACACGATGGTACAGACATCGCTTTTATCAAGGCTGCTTACGCTGAAAACGGTACTCTTATGGTCAATCAACTTGTGGCGCAGAGTCTGAATATTGATATTGCATATGATCTGCCGGAATATAAGCCTGGAATTAACCGGGTAAAGGAGAGTGAATAAGATACACCTTCCTGCATGGCTTGGCGAACGTTTCAGCTTAAAAGTCTTTCTTGCCGTAACCAGCCTGATAATTACGATTTCTGTCTTGTTTACGCTTTTCGATTACAGGTCTCAGCGTATGACTTTTGTAGAAGATTTGCGATCAAGGGGCGAGGTAATGATAAGACTGCTTGCCTACAGCTCACGGCTTGCAGTATTCTCTGAAAATGAACGAATGCTTAATGAAGCCATGCAGGGAGCGCTTGTTCAGCAGGATGTAGTATCGCTTTCCATGTTCAGGGCTGATGGCACAGTGCTCAAACATAGAAGGGGGGAGAACTTGCCTGTTCTTGCATTACAACAGAAAAAAGAAGAAAATTTACCCGAAAAAATTATTGAACGTATAAAACAATCTTTTTCTCAAAGCTCATACTCAATTGTACTAGATTTCCCTGAAAGTATAGAGTTTTGGGCACCGGTACTGTCCCGTCCGTCTAATTTTGAAAACTTTTCAGGAGACAAAACAAGCGTTCTCACTCCACGAATTATCGGCTTTGTCTGCTTGACAATGTCCAAATCTGCCATAAACAATAAAGTTGCTTCTCTTGTGCGAAGTCATTCCTTTATAGCGCTTCTGTTTATGTCATTTGCGGTTTTAATCTCATCCATGGCGGTCAAAAGAGTTATGCAGCCGCTTAAGAACTTGACGGCAGCGGTTACTTCTTTTGGAATGGGAAAGCCGGTAGAAATGGTTCCGGTGGAAACCAGTGACGAAATAGGAAAGCTGGCAACGGCATTCAACCGCATGGCGAAATCTTTGTCAAAGAGGGACGCCGAAAAAAAACGTCTTGAAGAACAGCTCAGGCACGCACAGAAGATGGAGGCAGTAGGTGTTCTTACAAGCGGTATAGCCCATAACTTCAATACCATCCTGACAGTTATAAGGTATAACGAAAGACTCATCCAGATGCGTATAAACGGAGACGAAGAGCTTTCACGATACGTGACCACTATATCCGGTGCAGTGGATAGAGGAACGCAATCAGTTGGAAGTCTCATGGCATTTAGCCGAAAACAGAAGGTGAATCCTGTGCCCATGGACTTAAACAAAATTGTCGAGGGCATGGGAAACCTTCTTACCCCGGTTCTTGGCAGCAGTATTGAGGTTGTCTCTGAAATTCATGATCATCCAATTATTGCCAATGTTGATGTCGGGTCAATAGAGCATACGCTTATAAATCTGGCCACTAACGCGCGTGATGCTATGCCAAATGGCGGGGTTCTACGTATAAAAGCCGAATTGGCCGAATTGGATGCAAGGTTTCTAAACAGAGACACATCCGGGAAAGCGGGTCTATATGCTGTTATTTCTGTTAGAGATATTGGGGTAGGAATGCCTGAGGAGATAGTCGAGAGGATATTCGATCCTTTTTTTACCACAAAGGAAGTTGGCAAGGGAACAGGGCTGGGTCTTTCGGTGGCTTATGGTATTGTTGAACAGCACGATGGACACATATGGGCCGACAGCCTGCCCGGAGAGGGAACTATTTTTAGAATTTATCTTCCGATAGTTGAAGGAAATAACTAATACTTTATTAGCAGGTAGAGAAACTGAATTTATGAATAAAATACTTATAGTTGACGACGAAGAGCCGGTGCGGGCCGGTCTGCGAGATATTCTTAAAGCTCACGGTTTTGCTCCAATCGAGGCTGCAAGCGGCAAAGATGCCCTGAATATTTTTTCAAGAACAAAGCCTGATGCTGTGCTTTTGGACCTGAGAATGCCGGGTATGGACGGCATGGAGACGCTCCGTGAGTTTGTAAAGCTGGACCCGGAAGTGCCTGTAATCATGATAACCGCCTACGGAGAGGTGGACAGCGCTGTAGAGGCTATGAAGCTAGGGGCCTACGATTTTTTTGCAAAACCACCTGAAATCGACAGACTTATAACATCTGTAAAGAGGGCTGTTCAAAAGTTCGATCTGGAGAGAAAGATAAAACAGCTAGATACAGCTGTAGAATCCTCTCTTGAATGGTTGCTGGGCAGAAGCCGGGCCATGAAGAAGGTGATAGAGCAGATACGCCAGGTCGCTTGGAGTGATATGTCCGTGATCATACAGGGTGAAACTGGTACAGGTAAGTCTTTTGTAGCCAGGGCCATACACACTGAAAGTTCTCGAAATAAAAGACCTTTTATTACCGTGGATATGGGAGTTATACCTGAAACTCTGGTGGAAAGTGAGCTTTTCGGGCATGAAAAAGGCGCTTTTACAGGTGCGGATAGGAAAAGGGTCGGACACTTTATGCAGGCCAAGGAGGGAACCCTGTTTATCGACGAGGTTCAAAATATGACGAACTTTGTCCAGAGTAAGCTTTTGAGAACCGTGGAACAGAAAAAGGTTTACCCACTTGGAAGCACCAAAGGTGTAAATGTCAACGTCAGGATTATTGCGGCAACCAATGTGAGTCTCAAGCAGGCAATGAAACAGAAGAAATTTAGAGCAGACCTATTCTTCCGCCTTGGAGAATTCCTAATTGTAATTCCCCCACTTCGTGAACGTGGTGAAGATATACTTGTTCTTGCCGAAAAGTTCCTTACAGAGGCCGGTTCGGAGTTCCAAAAGCCGGTGCGTGGAATCAACGAAAGTGCACAGGACCTTCTCAGACAGTACCATTGGCCTGGGAATGTCAGGGAGCTCAAAAATATCATAAGAAGAGCGGTATTGCTTTCGACAGATGGAGTTCTCACGTCTAGGCATCTTGATTCCTCCATCCATACAAAACAACTTGTAAACGCGGCAGGGTTTGACAATAAAATCCTAAAACCGACGGTTGAAATCAATTGGCCGCTTCCGCCACTTAAAGACATTTCTGCCATAGCCGTGCGCGACGTAGAGATGAAGGTTATCAAAGAGGTTCTCATTCGTACCGGTGGAAACAAATCCAAGGCAGCGGCTCTTC
Source organism: uncultured Nitrospirota bacterium (assembly GCA_964462885.1). GTDB lineage: Bacteria > Nitrospirota > Thermodesulfovibrionia > SZUA-242 > SZUA-242 > JALUUO01. The sequence continues at coordinate 1,510 of CAYWZR010000025.1, read as the reverse complement.
TTCAGGTTGATTACAAAACCATTCTTGCCAAGATTAAGACATACGGGTTTTAATTCACTATTATTCTCTCTGACTGTATGTTCATAACTATGGAATCCATTCCATAAAACTATGGAATCAGTTCCATAGTCCATTGAACTCCATAGTTACTCTCTAAGTCACTCATTCTCAGCATATACAGTATGGCATAGATATTGCTGTTTCCATAGTAATGCCTACTTTAGGAAAGTGCAAAATCAGCTATTTGGCCTGAAAAATCGTCTTTTGAGGCCATGGAGAACAGTGTTGTCAAATATAGATACTGGCAGAATTCTTGTAATGGATGTCGAAAGCATAGTAAGAACAGCAGTGGGTAAAATGTTGAGCTGTGCCGGATATCAAGTGGAACTTGCAGCAAATGGTGAAGAGGCAGTCCGGTTATACAGGGAAAGCATAGAATCAACCAATCTTTTTGACGCGGTTGTTATGGATCTTATAGCTCCTGGAACAATGGAAGGTGCTGTTGCGGCTCAAAAAATACTTGATCTCGATCCTCATGCCAAGCTGGTTCTTTCAAGTGCATATTCGAGTGACGCGGCTTTATATGATTACAGAAAAAATGGCTTTCAGGCTGCTGTCAGTAAACCGTACAAAATGGAAACACTGCATGAAGTATTGCAACGGATAATAAATAAGTCAAAATCAGGCAGAGCTTAAAATTATTGTGGGAGGTACGCCGGAATGGTGATTACAGAAAACAAAGATGATATTGCAGTTAAAGAAAGAAAGCAGTTGCTGAGCTTTAGACAGGAAAATGCCGGAAGTGTGGGAGTTCTCGATATTGAAGGCGAGATGACAGTTGGAAATGTGGCTGAATTAAAGGCGATGCTGATGCAGTCCCTAACAAGTGTGGATCATTTGGTCCTGAACCTTGAAAAGGTAACCATTGTCGATATCTCGTTATTTCAGGTACTTTGCTCGGCACATCGAACCTCAACAGGACTAAAGAAAAACCTTACTATAGTGGGTGAACTTCCAGAGCCACTCAAACAACTAGTTGAAATCGCGGGTTTTGAACACAACAGCGGTTGTACTTCCAGTGCGTGCGATACATGTTTGTGGACAGATAGAGTAATTTAATTGATGGGAACTTCTAAAGTTACATTTATCTCTGGCAGAATTGAAGACTTTAAAAATGTGAACCGCTTAAGGAAGTTGTAAAACATTAGCCACCTCTAAGGAAGGTGGTGGCTACGCTATTACAACATATTTAACTGCTCAAGTTTCTTGTTTTTCTATTTTTGAGACTTGATATATTTACAAATAACAGTTTCATCCCTACCTACTGTCAACTACCCTTTATATAAACAACTACTTGCGATACTGAATATTTCGATTGGAACAATTAATTAATTGCGTAGCTTGGGTTTAATACCCCTCTGCTTGCAGCAGGGATTTTTTCAGGTGTTTTCTGCACAAGACATGCATACAAGATTCCCGTTGTTAAGTCGTATACGCGGCTCCATTGTCT
>CAYWZR010000024.1:0-15999 GCA_964462885.1 uncultured Nitrospirota bacterium | reverse complement strand
ATCCAGCCTTCACCGCGCGGGTCTTGAATACCGACCTGCGAAGGATCTTCTTTCTGCCCCTCTACCTTTCCTCCTGCGCCAAATGCCTTGATGTCTCCGGCTATCGCGACTATACCGCTTTTAATTCCGATATTTTTTAAAAGAGCAACCACACGATCGGCTGTATATCCCTTGGCAATACCTCCGGGATCAAAGGTGATGCCCTTCTTCAAGAAACGTATTGTACTTCCCTTGATAACTACGTTCCGGTAATCCACCAGCAACCGGACTCGCTCAACATCTTCCGGAGCAGGCGGGGCTTTATTTTCTGTAACATTCCAAAGCCGCACCAGCGGGCCTATAGTAGGATCAAAAGCACCATCTGTAAGCTGCGCAATTTCGAGAGATTTTCTTGAAATATCAAGGAGTTCCTCTGACACTTCAACCCAGCGATCGAATGCTGTTGCGTTTACCCTTGACAGCTCGCTATCAGGCCGCCAGAGGCTTAACAGGGCTTCTAGTCTTTCAACTTCTAAAAATCCCGCGTCAATTGCCTTTTGCGCTTGTTCTTTGGAATCTGCTGTAACCGTTATTGTCACATACGTACCCATAAGGGGCCGAGTGTTTTTGTATATTGAAGGGTTTTGGTTTTGTTCACATCCGGCCAGACATAAGATAAGTAAGAGATGAGAGGTCAGAAGTTTGAAATACTTATTGTTCATAAACGTGTAGCGCCTTTTTAAGATAATATCCGGTCACGGAATCCGGTTTTTTTGCGACTTCCTCAGGCGTGCCTGTCGCCACTATAAAACCTCCTCCTTCGCCTCCTTCGGGGCCGAGGTCGATTACGTAATCCGCACTCTTTACGACTTCCATGTTGTGCTCTATCACCAGTACGGTCCCGCCAGCGTTTACCAGCGCATTTAAAACATCCAGTAATTTTCGAATATCCTTAAAATGCAGTCCTGTGGTTGGTTCATCCAGAATATAAAGGGTTTCACCCAAGGCCCTGCGGCTGAGTTCTTTGGCAAGTTTTACCCGCTGTGCTTCGCCCCCAGAAAGTGTAGTGGCAGACTGACCTAGCTTCAGATAGCCCAGTCCCACCTCGTCCAGAAGCTGTAGTTTTCTCCGCAGAGGCTCGTGTCTTGAGAAAAAATCAAGTGCCCGGGATACGGTCATGTCCATCACATCGGCGATGCTTACATCTTTGTAGCGCACAGATAGGGTTTCTCTGCTAAATCTGCTCCCCTTGCAAACCTCGCACGGCACGTATACGTCTGGAAGGTAATGCATTTCTATTTTCTTCATTCCATCGCCTCTGCACTCTTCGCATCTGCCTCCCTTTACATTAAAGCTGAATCGTCCGGGCTTGTAACCCCTGACCCTCGCCTCATTGGTTCGCGAAAATAAATTACGTATAAGTGAGAACAGGCCTGTGTAGGTAGCGGCATTAGAGCGCGGGCTTTTTCCAAGAGGGGCTTGGTCAATATTAATGACCCTGTCTATTTTTTCTATGCCTGATATTTCTTTGTGCCTGCCAATAGTAGCCTTTTTTGCGCGGTAAAGCCTTTGAGCCAGAGCCTTGTAAAGGATATCGAAAACCAGAGTTGACTTGCCCGATCCGGAGACCCCGGTCACACAGGTCATTACTCCAAGTGGAATCTCAACATTTATTTTCTTTAGATTATGCTCTGACGCCTCCAGAATTTTTATCGTATTTCTGGATTTTCGCCTTGTGTTTGGCACAGGTATAACCTGTTCGCCTCTAAGGTAAATACCAGTTGGGGATTCCTCGCATTTCTCGATCTCTCTGAGACTTCCTGAGCAGACCACCATACCTCCGTGTTCGCCGGCTTCAGGACCCATATCAACAACATAGTCGGCTCTTCGAATAGTTTCCTCGTCATGCTCTACAACAATAACAGTGTTATCAGCATCCCGAAGAGCTTCAAGCGCGCTAAGCAACCTGCCGCAGTCACGCGGGTGAAGTCCGATACTGGGTTCATCCAGGATGTAGAGCACTCCGGTCAGGGATGAACCTATCTGAGTTGCCAGACGTATTCTCTGAGCCTCTCCGCCGGACAGGGTATAGGCTGGTCGGTTAAGGGTGAGATATGAAAGACCAACCTTTACCAGAAATCCAAGCCTGTCCTTAATCTCCCTTACCACCCGTGTGGCAATCCGAGTTTCCCGCTTCGAGAGTTTAAGAGTACTCATAAATTCAGCTGCCTCTTGTACGGTTTTTGCGGCGATCTGATAAATATTAAGTCCTCCCACCAGAACTGAAAGCGCCTCTTTTCGTAGACGCGCCCCTTTGCACTCCGGGCAGAGTAAATTGGCAACAATTACACTTTTGTCCCTGTTACCTGAATTATCTAAGTTATCTGAATTATCTAAATTTTCTAGATTATCTAGATTTTCTAGATTATCTGAACCCATGCTTATCATGCCGAGGCCGCGGCACTTTTGACAGGCTCCGTATGGGCTGTTGAAGGAGAAAAACCGCGGCGATATTTCTGGATAGCCAAACCCGCACTTAAGACATGCCATTGACTTACTAAAGAGAAGATCTCTGTCCTCATCCACAAGGTTCACCTGGATCAGATCTGAGTACCTGAGCGCCAGATCAAGTGCATTTGAAAGCCTGCCGTCAATACCTCTTTTTATTATTAACCGGTCAATCACCACCTCTATTGTATGGAGTTTCCGTTTATCCAGCTTTACTTTTTCTGTAAGATCGGTTATGCGGCCATCTATTCTCGCCCTGATAAAACCATCCCGGCGCATGCGTTCCAGTTCGCTTTTGTGCTCGCCCTTTCTACCCCTTACTATGGGTGCGAGAATCTGTATCCGGCTCCCATCGGGCAGAGAGAAAACCTGATCGTGGAGCTGCTGTACACCTTGCGAAGTTATGGCATTTCCACAGTCTGGACAATTGGCCCGACCCACACGAGTGTAGAGTACGCGCAGATAATCGTAGATTTCCGTTATAGTGCCCAGAGTAGACCTTGGATTACGGGAAGCTGTTTTTTGCTCTATAGCAATCGAAGGCGAAAGCCCTTCGATTGAGTCCACATCCGGCTTCTGAAGCTGCTCGAGAAATTGTCTGGCGTAGGCGGATAAACTCTCTACGTAACGGCGCTGCCCCTCGGCGTAAAGGGTGTCAAAGGCAAGGGATGATTTCCCTGAGCCTGAGGGACCGGTAATAACTATTAACTTGTTTCGCGGAATGCTTAAATGGATATTTTTAAGGTTATGCTCCCTTGCACCCTTTATAACAATAGAATCTTGAAGTTGTTCACTTAACATTAGTTTTGTTGGCTTTGTTAGTTTTATCTGTTTTATCGGTCTGATCAGTCTGATTTGTCTTATTGATCCGATAATGCGGATCGAGCAAAAAAATCGTCTTAGGTTAGCTCTAAAAATTTTCTACAAACAAGCACAGCGTTACAGCCCCCGAAGCCGAAGGAATTCGACATTGCCACCTCAGCGCTTACGGCCCTTGATCCACCTGTTACATAGTCTAAGTCGCATTCGGGATCGGAATTCTCCATGTTGATTGTGGGCGGAATTACACCTTCTTTAAGCGAAAGAAGAGTAAACACGGTTTCCACCGCGCCGCTTGCGCCCAACATGTGGCCGGTAACAGACTTATTTGCCGTGACCGGAATCTCCCCTGCGGCTTTGCCTGAAAAAATCTTTTTAATGGCAGCGCTTTCTACTCTGTCACCAATAACAGTGGATGTTCCATGGGCGTTTATAAAACCTATATCCTCTGGCCGAACCTCTGCATCCAAAAGCGCCATCTCCATAGCCCTGGCCTCTCCTTCCGGCTCTGGTATGGTTTCATGTGCAGCATCAGTGCTCTGCCCGTATCCGATGATTTCTCCGTATATTGTCGCTCCGCGCGCCTTGGCTGAATCATAGCTTTCAAGTACAATAATGCCTGCGCCTTCAGAAACAACAAAGCCATCGCGACCTGCATCAAACGGTCTTGAGGCTTTTTCTGGCGCATTGTTTCGACGCGATAGCGCCCTTGCGGCATCGTACCCTCCAAGCGCAGTTCGACAGAGAGCTGCATCTGCTCCGCCGGCTACAACGATATTTGCATAGCCATGCCGGATCCACCTGAAGGCTTCACCGATCGCATGGGTTCCTGATGCACATGCGGTTGATATACCCAGCGATTGGCCCCGAAGATTATATTTCATTGCGGCTGCCGCTGCGGCCATAAACGGCGTAGTGGCAGACATGAGGTAAGCTGAGAAACGTCTGCCTGATAAATCTCTCTTGATGTTTTCTGTAATGGTTCTGATTCCACCACGACTTGATCCAATTATTATTCCAGGTTTGAGTCTGTTATCAAACACACTTGGATAAAGACCGGCATCAGCCAGGGCCATGGAAGTAGCAGCTACTGCGTAGTGAGCAAAAGGATCCCATCTCTGGATTTCTTTTTGTGAGAGAAAAACAGAAGGATTAAAATCAGTAACTTCACCACCGACTCTACAGTCCAGGCCTTCAAATTCCTGCCGGTCCAGAAGTTTTATACCGGATAATCCCTGTTTAAGCCGCAACCAGCTTTTCTCGACAGTAGAGCCTAGCGGCGTTATCACACCCAACCCGGTTACAACCACGCGCCGCATCTATAAAATATAGCACAATAGCGTTCTTTTTTTGGCGAAATATCGAAACTTTGTTGCTTGCTTTTCTGCTGTACTATGGCTAACATGCTAGTATGTGCATAAAACTTCTGATTACGTGTTCCGTGCTTGGAACTCGAAGAACATTTCTTAAAAAACATTTTTAATCATTGTAAGGAGGTCAAGAGGATGAAGAATCTAATTAAAACCGCTGGTTTGTTTGTGGTTGGCCTGTTTGTTTTATCCAGTTGCGGCGGAAAGGAAATTGTAAAGAGCGGTTATATGGCTGGTGCGCCGACGTGGGTGGTTAAGGGAAGCGGAGCATTTGAAGATGATCGCGGCAAGGTATTCTATGGTGTGGGTTCAGCTTCCGGTATCAGAAATCATGCTCTGCTTAGGTCGACATCAGATAACAGGGCACGGAACGAGTTAGCCAAGGTTTTGGAGATATATACGGCCTCTCTCATGAAAGATTATGCAGCCTCTACCACAGCGGCTGACCCTAATGTTACATCCGAAGAGCAGCATGTAGAGCAGGCCATTAAGACGGTTACCAGCGCAACTCTTTCGGGTGTCGAAATAGTTGACCGCTGGCAGGCAGGCACAGGTGAGCTTTTTGCTCTGGCCCGGCTCGATCTTGATAATTTCAAGGACGCCTTAAAGAGGGCAAAAGACTTAAACGCCACGGCAAGAGACTATATAAGGAAGAATGCCGAGCGGCTTCATGACGAACTGGAAAAAGAAGAAGACAAAATTCAGAAAAAATAAACCTGGTGAATGGGTTGATAAAATTTGTTAAGCTGCTTTGGGTTTTGTTTCTGCTGGTATTTATGTCGCTTTCGGCTTATGCATCAGAGTTTCCTGCGGAAACGGTATACAGCAAATTCGGCTCATCGGTTGTGGCCATCTGGGCCTCGGGAGAAAAAACTCAGGGCTCAATCGGTGCTGGCTCACTGATTTCAAAAGACGGCCTGGTAGTTACCAATGCCCATGTTATAAGTACAAGCAGTACTGGAAAGCTTTATCCGCAAATCTCTATTTTTTTAAAGCCGGAACGATTGACAGGCGATGTTAAAAAAGATCTGAGCAAAGGATATGCGGCCAGGGTTTTGGCTGTCTCCAATGACCTGGACCTTGCTCTTCTTAAGATCGACCAGATGCCTTCCAGTCTGAATATTATCTGCATTGCCAGCCCTGACAAGGTCCGTATTGGTCAGGAAGTGGTGGCAATAGGACATCCGGAACAGGGCGGTTTCTGGTCACTCACTTATGGCCGTATCAGCGGAGAGTTTTCGGATTTCGGAGGCATCAGGGGCAAACATATGTATCAGACCGATACAAGCGTAAATCGTGGAAACTCCGGCGGGCCGCTCCTGGATAGCCGCGGATGCATGGTGGGAGTAAACACCAGTATCGCTCGCCGCAGCAATGACGGTTTAGCCATAACCGGAATAAACTTCGCATTGAAATCCGAGGTGGTGTATGACTGGCTTGCACAACAGGGCTTGAACTTAGCTTATGTGACTCCGGCTCCGCCTGCTAAAACAAAAGCAAAAAACATTCCTACCTCTCAATCCCTGCCTGAGGCCGGCAGGCACGAAGTAAAGCCAAAACCGCAAATTGGAGATAAACCACAAGCACAAAAGACCCGCACGTATCGCTTCAAAACTCCCAAACGACCATACGATTACAACAATTTGATAAAGGTAGAGGAAGAACTTGAAGAGATGATGAAGGATATGCGGGGAAAAATCCGCTAAATTGAGGTTACGTTCCTGGACACCAAGCACCAATCTTCGCTGCCTTAGCTGGTTCGCCAATAATCTAAACAAATCAAAAAAACACTTTAAAACACTTTACAAAACTTTACAAAAACATGAGAACACTCATCATTGCCACGCACCAGGTAATATCGAGTGGAAGTTGTAGTTCGACACTAGAATCAAACAACAGATCGGCCCTGGCCGGAAATTCTTCATCCCCTCGCCATAGCAAAAGTGTTACAGGTACTTTTGGCAAAGGGCAGATTTCTACCGCTTCATCTCCGTACTTAACAGAAACACCGCCTAGAGCAAGGCCACGCCTGGTGAGATTACCAGGCGTATCTGTATACTTTGCAGCCAGCGCCGGCAGGGGAATGGTGTGTGAACCCCCAAAGAATGACTCTGCTCCCTTTAAGTCAGACGGCTTTACCAGGCGGCTGGTAGGTGGAAAATCGTTCGCTTTTACCAAATACCACTGAAGTGAATGCTTGAAAAAATATGACAGACGGCCAAGAAGAAGCTGCGCCTCCTGGCTGACTGCACCAGTTGGGAGAATTTCTTTTTTTTCGGGATTAACACTGAAACTAGTACCAAACGACTCCAGCAAGTAAAGACTCTTCTCTGAATCATAAGACACATCCGCCCGTTTGCAAACCTCAGACGGTTTAAGCGCTAGCAGTTTTTCCCAGGCCTGCTCCAGGCCCGGATTTTTTACATCATTTTTCATCCTTCTCTATTTACCTCACTCTTGACTCTTTCCGGGCCGGATGGTAATTTACCCTAGTTATGAACGAACCGGAAAAAATTGATTTCAGAAATACCCTGAACCTGCCAAAAACCGACTTTCCGATGAAAGCCAACTTGGCTCGGAAAGAACCGGAATTTCTTAAGTTCTGGGAAGACAACAAGATTTATCATCGCCGAGTTGAAAACAACAGACCGAATGCCCATTTTATTCTTCACGACGGTCCACCGTATGCAAATGGACATCTGCATATCGGGCATGCTCTGAATAAAATCCTTAAAGATATTATCGTCAAATATAAACTCATGAAGGGTTTTTACTCTCCTTATGTCCCGGGCTGGGATTGTCACGGCCTGCCGATCGAGCTGCAGGTGGACAAAAAGCTGGGATCAAAAAAACACGATATGTCTCTGCCTGAAAGGCGCAAGCTTTGCCGTGATTACGCTGCCGGATTCGTTAGTATCCAGAGAGAAGAATTTAAGCGCATGGGTGGTTTCGGCAACTGGGATACCCCGTATCTTACCATGTCTACAGCCTACGAGGCAGCCACTGTACGCGAATTCAGCAAATTTGTCAGGGGCGGCTATGTCTACCAAGGTAAAAAACCTGTTCACTGGTGTCCTTCCTGTGCAACCGCTCTGGCTGAGGCCGAAGTGGAACATGCGGATAAAACTTCGCCATCTGTTTACATAAAGTTCCCGGTGCCACCTGATGAGGCAGCAAAGATATACCCGGGTGCAATGGAAAACAATCATAAAAAAACCTTCATAGTGATCTGGACAACTACTCCGTGGACCCTGCCTGCAAACCTCGCCCTTGCTGTTAATCCAGAAATCAGCTATGTACTTGTTCATACAAATAATCAAAACAGTCAAAACAATCAAAATAATCAAAATAATCAAAATAATAATGAGATTTTGATTCTGGCCGAGGATAGATACAAGGAGCTTAAAGACGAGTTGGGTCTGGGCGCGGAACCGGCACATATACTGAAAGGCCGGGACCTTGTGGGAATACAGGCAATGCATCCTTTTATAGAGCGCACTTCGCAGGTGGTTGCCGCTGATTATGTTTCTACAGAAGATGGAAGCGGTGTGGTCCACATAGCGCCGGGCCACGGCGAGGAAGATTACAAGGTTGGCCTGGAGCATGGACTGGAGGTCTATGCGCCGGTTGATAACCGCGGACGTTTTACTGATAGCGTTCCAGAGTTTGCAGGCAAGTTTGTCTTTAAGGCTAACGAAGATATTATTGAAAGACTTTCCAGCTTGGGAGCGCTTCTTAAAAGACAAGACATAGTACATTCCTACCCCCACTGCTGGCGATGCAAAAAGCCGGTCATCTTTCGCGCCACTGAGCAGTGGTTTATCTCTATGGCTCATAAAAACTTAAGAGACAATGCAATGAAAGAAATTGACCGTGTGGAATGGCATCCAAAGGCCGGTAGAAACCGCATTTACGGCATGGTCGAAAAAAGGCCTGACTGGTGTATCTCCCGTCAAAGGGTTTGGGGGGTTCCGATAACTCTTCTTAAATGCAAAAAGTGCGGCACTCATACAACAGATGAAGAGGCGCTCGAAAGCTTTGTTAATCATGTTTCGGAAAAAGGAGCTGATGTATGGTTCGAGAAACAGCCTGAGGAACTTCTTCCGACCGGATATACCTGCAAAAAATGCGGAGCTAAAGAGTTTTTTGAAAAAGAGATGGACATACTTGATGTCTGGTTTGACTCAGGAGTAAGTCACGCTGCTGTGCTTGAAGAAAACGAAATGCTGAGCTGGCCGGCTGATCTATATCTTGAGGGGTCTGATCAGCACAGAGGCTGGTTTCAGAGTTCTTTGCTGACATCTGTCGGCACACGCAAAAGCGCTCCTTACAGGGCTGTGCTAACTCACGGCTTTATTGTGGACGGCAAGGGCAAGAAGATGTCCAAATCTGATGGCAACGTGGTGTCTCCGCAGGAGATTATCAACCGGCAGGGCGCTGAAATCCTACGACTCTGGGTATCTGCAGGCGACTATCAGGAAGACGTAAAAATCTCAAACGAAATCCTGAGCCGTCTGGTGGAAGCCTACCGAAAGATCAGAAATACGTGCAGATATCTTCTTGGCAACCTGTATGACTTTGATCCGTCCATTGCTATTGATCCCGCCTCGCTGTCAGAGCTGGATCGCTTTGCCTTAAGCCGCATGAATAGGTTAATTGAGCGAGTAAGTAGGGCTTACGATAGTTTTACATTTCACGAAGTTTACCATTCGATCTACAGGTTTTGCGTGATAGAAATGAGTTCTTTCTACCTGGACATTTTAAAGGATCGTCTCTACACCATGGCTGCCAACTCCCCGGAGCGGCGCGGCTCACAGTGGGTTCTCTACCACATACTTAAAACGCTTACAGGCCTGATGGCCCCTACTCTTTCATTTACTGCCGAAGAGGTACACAAATTTACACCTGGAACCAGCAGCGAAAGCATTTTTCTGGAATCCTTTCCAGAAGCAGACAAGACTCTTATGGACAAAGAGCTTGAATCCAGATGGATGCGTATAATCGAGGTGAGGGATGAAGTGAACAAGGCTCTTGAAATTAAGAGAAGAGAGAAGTTTATCGGCAACTCACTCGAAGCCAAGGTTACATTGTATCTTGATGAAGAACTTCGTGATTTCCTTGATAAGTATGCTGAAGACCTTGCCATGATATTTATCGTATCCGAGGCTCGGCTGGCTGATATTCAAAGCGCCCCTTCAGAGAATGCCCTGTTTCAAGGAGAGATTAAAGAAAGTAAGGTAAAGTTATTGGTGCTGGTAGAGCGCTCGGATGGAGAAAAATGCCAGCGCTGCTGGAACTGGCGCACTGATGTAGAAACCGTTGCAGGCAAAGAGAATATCTGCAATCGCTGTAAAGAAGTGCTGAATATCTAAAACAGACTACATTTATCAATAAATTTTAAGCTGAAAAGGAGAAAAACATGTCCTCAAGTGTCGACGAGATAACCGTAAATTACGAAGAAGATAACATACTTGTTGTCAAAGAACTCGATAAAGTTATTCTTTCCAAAGGAGCATGGGCAACAATTATTTTCAGATACCAGCAGTGGGATCGTAAAAATGAAAAATATGGTGGAGACTGCTACTCCATTCGTAGATATCAGAAAAGAAACGATGTATACAGCCAGAAATCAAAGTTCAATATATCTAGTAAGGATCAGGCTAAAAAGATTATTGATGCCCTGCAAAACTGGACAGAAAAGACAGATGCCTAACCAGTGATAGGGATTTACGCTTTTTCTTATTTTCGAGATGTTTTTATTAGTATTGCAGTTTCTTTAATCCCGGATGATTTCTTTTCAACTAGAATATTAAGATAATTGTCATCTTTCTTTTCTATTGTCATCTTGCCATTATAAAACTTGTCACAAAAACCTCCGCTTGATTCATTGAATTTAAGCTTGATTACAGTACTATCTGTGAATGTTTTAACTGCTTCCAAACGACAATTTCTTGGTGAGCCATAGTGTAAGGAATATTGATGCAGACCATTTCTATCAATTAATGCGTTGATAGTTAAGTCTGTATCTATCTCATCTGCACTTTTATCAGTTATAACCCCGGTCCAGACACCAACCAGGTTTTTTGCAGGTTTTTTTGCCAGGTTTTTTGCAAGGGCTACTGAAGAAAAAGTAAAAACAAGCAATACTGACAAAACTATTATGCTTATATAATTTCTTTTTGTGTTGTTGTAGGGCATTGTTGTTCTCCTTAAGTTCTTTAAGTTCTATATAAATTTAATTAATAATGAAGACAATAGCGATAATAGCAGCCAGCAACAGGATAAACAGAAGAAAAATTAGTTTACGGTTATTAGTTTCCAGACTATACCATTTTTCTTTGTCCGGTGCCGAGCCATCTAGGCGGTCGAGAAAATCATCGAGGGGCAACTTATCTATGGTGGTTTCAGAGGCAAAATCATTTGTTGCCTTTATATGCACTTTGAATTCGTGCCCCTGTTTTTTGTCGGCCTGTTTTTGCTTGGTTGGGGTAAGAGTGTATTTTGGCTGCGAGTTTTGGCTGCCTGGTCTTGCCTTTTTAATATCACAGTTAAATTCAACTGATAGTTCTGTAACTCCCATACTTTCAGGAGGATACAAGCTGGCCCAGGGCATACGCAGCATTTCGTAGGTGCGCTTACCACCATCGCCGGAGGGAAGTCGGCATTCCAACGTGAGAAATTCCGGTTGCCCATTTTGATCGAGATTGACGACTTTGCGCAGTCCGGCAGCCTGATGCTCATCTAAAGTCTTTTGGGTTTTATCCGCCGTTGATTGCAACGATTTGACAAATTCGTCCAGTCTGTAAGCAGTCATGTCAATATATGATAATTGTAGTCGCCCTGCTTTAGTTCAAAATTACAAGCAGGGCGACTTGCATAGTCTAATCTTTAAGCCACACAGGTTTGCGAGCAAACCCGACGTGGTAGACAATCCATTGCAGGACGGCCTGATGTTCACCGATATTTAACACCTTAAAACTCTTTTCAATACCTATAATCTTTCCGCTCGGTGGTCCTGTTAAGCATTTGTTCAGCAGGTCCATGGCTTGTTGCACTTCTTCTTCCGAGAGTATCCGGCTGGGATTGCTGGTTCCGACAGTAATCCGTTTGACATAACGGACGTCACTCAAATCAAACATTTATCAATAGTTACATTCACTGGTTCCATATTAGCACCATGTTTTTAAAACTGCTCAAAATTGAAGACTACAAGTCATCATTTTTTTCCGCTGCTTGCTGATGTTCCTGGATTACTGGGAATCTGTTTACTGTTTGATTTAACCGGCATTGGCGGGCAAACTTGGCGTGGTGCAACCGAGGTTTGCAAAATGTCCATGACCCTGGCCAATCCTTCTGGCATTCCTCTGTCTTCTGCATGAACAGAAATATGGTATTTAGCTGAATTATCAGACGCGCGAGTTGTCTCTGCATGAGCTGAAACCTTTCCCTGAACACTGACTTTGGCCGAAAATGGTCCCCAGCCACCACCGGCTTCAGCAGACATTGAGGCTTCTGTCGCAACACCTGCCGTAGCGCTGAAAGAGGATTTAACTTCCATGTCAAAGGTGACATCAACAGTAGTAATACTCAGATTGGGGATATTGACAATCGCCAACAACGGAACTTCAAGTTCAACCTCTTCTTCGCCAATAGTTGGAGGTTCTGAAGTCGCACCGGATGAGGGTGAAGCCGGGAGTTCAACCGGACGCTTAAACTTGAAAGAAGCAGTTCTGGTATCTCCCACAGCATTTGGATCCTTTTCCGCCTGTGCATTGGTCGGCGGCAGAAAGCCGATAACTTTTATGAAATCAGCTGTTGCGCGAGCCAGTTTAATCTGTGAATCACAAGCCGCAGTCAGCGGCCCACCGATTAGACTATCCATAGGAAGTCCTTGAAATTGATCCGACATGTTTACAATTTCTGCCATAACTTATTCTCCTTTGATCTGGGATGGATATGGTAGCTTTTCTACCGATCTACTCATAAGGTTTAGATTATGTTTACTCAATATCGCCTTGCACCTGTAGAAGCCTGTCGACCAAGCGTGCCATTCCTTCAGAGATATCACGTCCCTCTACTTTCATGACGACATGGACTGAACCAGGTTTTTTCTTGAATACACCACTGCCTCTTATGTCCAAATCAATTGACCTAAGCTTCTTGGGTATCGATTTATCTGGATCCAGTTTCGACACACTATCAATTTTATGATCGTCACCGTCTTGTCCGGTAACACCAACAAATTCGGTGTCAAAACTGATTTCGACTTCCTTGATCCTGAGCAATGAACTTGCTACCAGTGGAAGCAGAGGAACACGGTGGCGGACATCCTCGCCTTTAGCGTCAGGATGAAGCGAGGGCATTAATATGTCGATTTTTTTCGGACGCCTGTCTTCGTCAAAAAAACTTAGTAAGTTTTCGATCTGATGGTGTTCGATACGTTGTTGAGCTTCGACAACAGCACCTGCCAAGCCTTCAATCAGGTTCTCCAAAGATTCTTTTTCAGCCATTAAAGTGTGCCGCCGGAAGATTTATTAAAAATAAGGATTCTACAAGAAGTTGTAATCAACTATAATAATGATAAGATTTTTCAAATGTCAATGAAAATGGTTCAATTTTAATAGGCTATAAATAGATTTATATTTTTGGGTCCAAACTGGTTATACGTTTTTTGTCCCTTCAACAAGTATTGTCTCTGGCAAATTATTGACCTTGGTCTTTTTGAACCCGCTATTTGCAAGCCATTTTTTCATTTCTTTTGGGGTATAACACCGGCCCTGCTTTGTTCCTACGAGCATGTTTACGGAAAATAACGCGCTATTGGGTGGTGCAGTGCGGGATTCGTTAATTGAAAATTCTTGCACAATAACCCTACCACCGGGATTGAGCGCCAACCTGCATTTAGAAAGAAGTGCGATGTTTTGTTCTGCTGAAAAGGCGTGGAGAATCTGACTCAGCAAAATAAGATCATACCCCGAACCGATCTCATCTACATGAAAATCGCCCGCTATGAAGTTTATGCCTTTGACACCTTCTAAACGGGCAACTTTTTTAGCAATCTTGATTGTCTCAGGCAGATCGAAGATAGCGGCCTTAACTCCTTTTTTAGCTAGAGCCATGGCGTTTGTACCGGGCCCTCCTCCAAGGTCTAACATTGTTTTTACACCCTTAAGGCCAATTGCCTCAATAAGAGCCTTTGTGCGAAGCCTGCTAAGATTATGCATCCCCATAATAAAGGACTCGTGATCATGACCACGCTTTACGGGATTACCGGTTTTTACCACTTCATCAAGAGCAGAAAAGCTCTCCCACATAGAGGAGGCATGCCTGATAATATCGCCTTGGTAAAGGTCTGAGTCTTTCACAAGATAGCGATTGCTTATCGGTAAATTCAGGTATTTACCGTCCCTGCTCTTTTTCAACAATCCTATGCCGGTTAACGCATCAAGCAGTACTTCCGTTGCACGCTGATCAGATTTCAGACGACGCGAAACTTCAGCAACAGTAGAGGTCTTTTTTAGACTCTCAAACACTCCAAGGTTATTAGCTGTTAGCACAATCCTTGATTCAAGAAATCCAAGATAAAGCCGTCTTAGATTTATCAGATCTTTGGGTATCATAGTTACACCTCCATTATGATTGACTATACGATATAGCTTTTTTGAAAACTCTTTCTTGCTGGCTTCATAAATTGCCCAAAAACCACATATATCCTTATTTTTCAATGCGTTACAATTTCAACAAACAAAGCCATTTTAGAGTGTTTTTTAGAAAAGGGAGAGAATAAAGCTTGTAAAATAAGTGTTTAAACAAATATTTTTTCGACCCGGCAAAAGAAAAGCTGGAGGAACCCTCCAGCCTTTCTCCTAAGTTGCAACAAAAATTATGTTACTTCTTTTTCTTATTTTTTTTCCTTGCTGTGGTTTTCTTCTTTGTAGAAGTTTTCTTCAATATAGCCTTCTTTTTGACTACTGTCTTTTTCTTTGCAGGAGTTTTCTTTACTGTAGTTTTCTTTTTGGCTACTGTTTTTTTAGCCGCCTTTTTCTTCACCACAGTCTTTTTCTTTGCAGGAGTTTTCTTTACTGTAGCTTTCTTTTTGGCTACTGTTTTTTTAACCGCTTTCTTCTTTACCGTGTTTTTTTTATTTGCAGGAGCTTTTTTTACTGTAGTTTTCTTCTTTGATACCGTTTTTTCAGTCACCTTTTTCTTTGCTGTGACTTTTTTATTTACCGGTTTCTTAACTGCTTTCTTCTTGGCTGTTTTCTTCTTGGCTGCTACCATTTTTCCTGCTCACCTCCTTTCTATAGCTTATCTAAAATGCACTATTAGAGCATTTTGCTAAAAGTATATTCTGTATTCTTTACTTCCGATACTATTTAAATCAAATAAAAACTGAAACTAATGCTCTTATCGGCAAATTTTATATAATATTAATTCCACTTCTAAGTTAAGCTGTTTTATTACTCGATCTGCGCTAATTTATTCGTAATAAAATAGCTCGGTTTAGATAGTGTATTTCAAAAGATGCTAATAAAAAATTTAGAAATCTATGGTAAAGGCAACAGCCCTGGTGAGGTGAGGAACATTTAGAGTTATTCAACTTTTTAAACCTTACAATATTCATTTTGCAATAGTTACACATTAACCTTATACAACAATTTTTTATTAGTTGTCAATAAAAACATTGATAACTGGCCTCTTAAAAGATGTTATAAAACCATGTAATCTCAACTTGTCAGCATATACTTACTGTATAATTTATCTTTACTACTTGAGCTATAAATTGAGTTACAAAAAAACATGAAAAAAACAACTGTTTCTAAATATAT
This sequence comes from uncultured Nitrospirota bacterium, assembly GCA_964462885.1. Lineage (GTDB taxonomy): Bacteria > Nitrospirota > Thermodesulfovibrionia > SZUA-242 > SZUA-242 > JALUUO01. The sequence goes on along the minus strand of CAYWZR010000024.1, from coordinate 494 downwards.
TGAACGATGCACAAGATGCGGTGCCTGTAAAGCTAAATGCCCAACTTATCTTGAGGAGCTTGATGAATCCATGAGCGCTCGCGGAAGACTAAGATTGCTTCATGGATTTGAGGCTGGACAGCTTCAATCCTCCAGACACTTAAAACACAAAATAAGCGCTTGTGTACATTGTGGCAATTGCGATTCCTCCTGTCCGGCAGGCCTGGATATTCAGGAAGCTATATTCAAAGGCAATAGCTTGCTTCGCCCCAGGTCCTTTTGGTTGAGGCAGATCAACCGGGTCTCGCTATCGGTTTCACGCACTAATATGCTTTTCCATGTAAGCCGTTTTATGCATCTTTTGGTTTATAAACCACTTGGTTTTGACCGCAGGTTCAGGCTGATTCCTTCTCCGGCATCAATACCTTTCAGGCAAAGACAGATGCTTTTCAGAAACGGAACTCCAAAAGGTAGAGTAGCGTTATTTGTAGGTTGCAGCATTAACCACCTTTACC
>CAYWZR010000023.1:0-16460 GCA_964462885.1 uncultured Nitrospirota bacterium | reverse complement strand
CGAGCTGAAAGCTGGTTAGAAAGATTTATTCTCTGTGCTTCACCACCTGAGAGGGTTCTAGTCTGTCTAGACATTGTCAAGTAATCCAAACCTACACGGCGAAGAAAGCGGAGTTTGCTCTGGATTAGATGAAGCGCTTCGCCCGCAAGCTCACGCTGGTACTCGGATAGTTTAAGCGAGGCCTGCCACTGATCCAGCCTGTCAAGGGGCATGTCTGCAATATCGGCAATTGACTTACCAGCAAGCCGATAACTTAGAGACTCTGGTCGTAATCGTGCGCCGCCGCAGGCAGAGCAGGGGACAGCACGCCTGTACCGGCTGAGAAAAACCCGGATATGAAGTTTATAGCGACGTGATTCCAGCTCTTTAAAAAAATCTCCAATAGAATAAAGATCTGGAGCACCATTAAAAACTAGAGATTGCTGCTTGGCTGATAGTTCGCCAAAGGGTATATTTATATCAATACCGGCTCGGGATGCCTGATTCAGAAACTGCTGGTACCAGTCATCGTGAGACGGCTTTGCCCATGGCTCAATCGCACCACTGGCCAGGGAGAGAGTTTTATCAGGAACTACACGGTCATGGTCGTAACTCAGTATATTGCCAAACCCATTACAACTTGGACAAGCGCCGGTTGGATGATTGTATGAAAACAAAAGCGGCTGAGGTTCCGGAATATCGATACCACAATCGCTACAGATAAATCTGGATGAAATTTTCTCTACACCCTCATGCAGCATGTCAACCAGAACTGTCTCCCCGCCTTGCTTCCAGGCCGTTTCAAATGAGTCGGCAAGCCTGCTTCTGTTTTCCGAATTTATCACAAGCCGGTCCACAATAATCTCTATAGGCCCGGGCAGGGGATCACCATCTATCTCTTTGCGGTTTTGCCTGAACCGAAGAAATCCCTGCCGCCGGAGCATTTCGATACGGTCAGCATCAGACTCAAAACTTATAAGGGCACGGCTTCCAGACCTGGCCTCAACTAGATAAGCCACGGCCGCCGAGGGCGTCCATTTAAGAAGTTCTTTATTGCAAGATGGGCATTTGGGCTGTGCAAGCGCGGCGTAGAGAAGCCGGAAATAGTCATACAACTCCGTGCCTGTGCCAACAGTTGAACGTGCGCCGCGCGTAGAGTTTCTCTGCTCAAGTGCAATGGCCGGACGTATATTACGGATAGAGTCGACATCCGGTCTGTCAATCTTTTCAAGAAACAGACGAGCATATGTTGAGAGAGATTCTATGAATCTCCACTGACCTTCAGCAAAAATGGTATCAAAGGCAAGTGACGATTTTCCAGAGCCGCTAACTCCGGTTATCACTATCACCCTGTCTTGTGGTAAAGAGAGAGTTACGTTTTGAAGGTTGTTCTGGCGCGCACCTTCGATTATCAGGTCTCTGACTGACATAACTATATAGTTTAACAAAAGCGCCAAAAATGTAATTTTGTTTATGATTTACTGGTTCTGGATAAACCTGTCTACATCCAGTTTTTCGAGAAAGGTAATTTTTTTACGATTTAGCTTTGAACATTAAAAAATAAGGACTTGCGCCTATAACTTTATAAGGTTTAGCGCAAGCCCTTATTTTAACTGAACTAACTAATATTGATCTTTTTTTCTTTATTCTTTGCCTGTTCGGTCTTTGGAATACTTATTTCAAGTATCCCGTTTTCGAATTTTGCGTTTGCCTTGTCTGCCTGAACCTCTTTTGGTAACCGGAAACTACGTGTGAAGGAGCCGTATGAACGTTCCAACCTACAGTAGTTTTTCTTTTCGACCTTATCTTCTTTCTTCTTTTCCCCGGAAATGGTAATAACATCGTCAGTCAAACGCACATCAATATCCTCTTTTTTTATTCCGGGAATTTCCGCTTTTACTACTACGTTGTTAGCATCTTCAAAGATATCCACAGACGGTGTAACAGCCTCCATTTCCGAAAACCTTAGCTTAGGCAACCACGATGGACCAAACAAAGACAAAGGTCTTCTAAAGGCATCCTCAAACCACCTTTCAGCTTCATCAAAAGGTGAAAGAGCTCTTGAGGTTTCTGGCCTTACTCCTTCCTGCAGGTTTTTTCCTTTTTCCATGATCCACACCTCCTTATACTAATTAGATTTCCACTACTTTCATAATTAATTATATTCCAATAACATATATTGTCAACTTCAATAACCTGTAAAAATATCTATTTATGATATATTGAAGACTATTAACACTAAATAAGACTTATTTTCTTACTTATTATCATATTTTCTTTAAAATACTTGCTTTATAAAGACAAACAAAGTAGACACTAACAGAGCCTACTTATACTTTTTAAAAACTTCTTACAACTTGTGAAAGATTACAAACTTAACATACCGACTTACGCATTATGTTAAATGTCAACAATACGTTGATAAAACAACACAAAGACGTAAGTTACTGAAAACAAAGAGATAACTTAAAATGTTCCCCGTGGAACATTTTAAGTTATCAAGATTATCAACCATCTATCCACATTTTCAATAGGTATTGATACCCGTTTTATCTCGATATTTCCAAGCTCTTTTTTAAATTCATGAAGGTATTTACGGCCTTTACTCAGTATCCACCTACCACCTGGCTGCATCATTGTAGATGTAGCTCTTATCAAGTCAGTTAAATCAAAAAGTGCACGCGAGACAATAACATCAAAAACATCAGAATAATCATGTTCATCTTTATAATCCTCTGCGCGCATCTGGAGCACCTGGACATTCTTTAAATTTAAACGTCTAACAATATTATTTAGAAATATTACTTTTTTACCAGTTGGCTCAAACAATGTAACAGTCATGTCTGATTGCATTATTGACAAAGGAATCCCAGGAAAACCCGCTCCTGTACCAATGTCGGCCACTGCAAGGTTTTTATGTTTAGGAAATCCTTTTAGGTAAAGAAGAGAATCAAGGAAATGAAGGGTAAGAATATCGCTATCTGATAAATTAGAAGTAAGGTTATATACTTTCCCCCATTTCTGAAGTTCAGTTCTGTATACATCAAAAGAGTTGAGTTGATTATTAGAAATATTTAAACCTAAGAGTTTAGCTCCACGTTTTAACTCATCTTTGAAGCTCAAACTACGGGAATCCGGGTCATCTAAATTCTCAGTACTCATTGTTTATTGTGTTGAAACTTTTCTTTTTTTTTCGAGCGCAATCAATAAAGCAGATATGGCTGCAGGTGTGATTCCTGGAATTCTATTAGCCTGACCTATAGATCGAGGTTTCACTTTTTCAAGTTTATCTCTTACTTCGTTAGAAAGCCCGCTTAGACCACTATAGTCAAAGTCTTCCGGTATTGATTTCTGCTCCATATTGTTAAATCGCTCCACAGCTTGCACCTGTCTTGCCACATAGCCCTCATATTTAACTTCTACCTCAACTTTTTTTCTGGCTGTTACGCTTAATGACAGTCCGCCTGGATTTTTTTCAATAATATCATTCATTGTAATTTCAGGTCGCTTTAAGACCTGGTAGAAAGAACTTCCCGGGGCTATCACATCTCCGTTAACAAAACTAAGCCCTTCTTTGGGGACTACCCTCGTATTTTTAAGGTAGGTTAAAGCAGTATTAACTTCTGCTGATAGCTTATGATAAATTTTTTCACGCTCTCCACCCACCAAACCTACCCTTATTCCATGCGGAGTAAGTCTCTCCCATGCGTTATCCTGCCTAAGAAGTAAACGATATTCTGCTCTTGACGTAAACATACGATAAGGCTCCTCTGTACCACGCGTAACCAAGTCATCTATCAATACTCCTATGTAAGCCTCTGACCTTTTTAACACAAGGCAGTCCATTTCTTTTACTGCTAGAGAGGCATTAATACCTGCCATAAGTCCCTGGGCTGCAGCTTCTTCGTATCCCGAGGTTCCATTTATTTGTCCGGCAAGGTAAAGTCCACTTATAATCTTTGTTTCTAATGATGGTTTTAAATGTGTCGGATCAATAAAATCATACTCAATAGCGTAGCCTGGACGCGTTATTTGGGCCTTATACAAACCGGGAATACTTTGAACTAGAGCAACCTGAGTATCGAACGGAAGACTTGTTGATATACCATTTACATAGTATTCTGTGGTATCAAGCCCTTCAGGCTCAAGAAAAACCTGATGGCGTGGCTTATCCGAAAACCTGACAATTTTATCTTCAATGGAAGGACAGTATCTCGGTCCTACACCTTTTATATTACCGCAATAAAGCGGAGATCGATCGAGATTTGTTCGGACTATCTCATGGGTTTGTTCATTTGTATATGTTCTATAGCAATCTAACTGTGGTAAAACAGGTTTAGAGCTAAGAAAAGAAAACATATCAGGCTCTGGGTCTCCTTTTTGAACCTCTACTTGTGAGAAATCTATACTTTTAGAATCTATTCTTGGAGGAGTGCCGGTTTTAAGCCTACCAACCCTGAATCCAAGTGAACTCAGACATTCAGATAAACCAGTAGCAGAAAACTCTCCTGCCCTTCCACCAGGCATACTGTTTAATCCTATATGAATTAAGCCATTTAAAAAAGTACCAGTAGTGATAATAACTTTATTGGCACGATACCTAACACCTAAAGCCGATTCAACGCCAGCTAACATACTATTATCATTAGTAAATATCTTAATTATCTCACCTTGTTTTATATCCAAGCCGGATTGGTTTTCCAGGGTTTTTTTCATTATATTTTTATATACAGTTCTATCAGACTGAGAACGTAGTGACCATACTGCAGGACCTTTACTCATATTTAGTGTCTTAAACTGGATTCCGCTAAGATCGGTATTAATTCCCATCTGGCCACCAAGGGCATCTATTTCTTTAACCAAGTGTCCCTTAGCAAGACCTCCTATTGCTGGGTTACATGACATATGGCCTATATTATCCAGATTAATAGAAAATATAGCAGTTTTCATTCCCATTCTGGCAGCCGCTAGTGCTGCCTCACAACCAGCATGACCGGCTCCTACAACAACCACATCATATTCTGCATTATAAAAATACAAACTAATTCACCTCTCGACTCTATTTTTCAATAATGTTCCACGTGGAACATTAAACAACATATTAAAACCTAATTACTGTTAACTTATTGATATCGTTTAGTTTTTTTAAAACTAAAACTAATTTACATACTTAATTATTCAATATTATAACGTAATCACGATTTGTATTTTGCATAGTCTTTTGTATTGCATTATTGTTTGAATACGTTAAGAGAGTTATTTTAAATGCATGTTATACACAGTTTCTATTTACTTCTTTTATATTATATATAAGATAGTAAATATAGTAATGCCCGGTAATTTGTGTATACAAGCTGTAACATATTGTTTTTTATATTAAATTTAAGTTAAATAACTTTGTGTATGAACTGGATGTAATTTGTTTGTATCCAGTTTTAATGAATGCTGTCAACAATTTTATAAAAGTTTTTCACACCTTATTAATGATATTGCTTACATTGTTGGCTTTCGTGTATAATTTGACACTCTTGCTGAGACACTATAAACAGGTAATAGTCAATATTCGGATGTGTTAAAACGATCAATGTATCTTAAGTCTTTTAAATATCTTAAAAACTTAAAAATCTTAAACTATAAGTGACTTATCCACATTTGTTGGTAACTCTGTTAATAAGTTTTCTAAAATGAACACTACTCACACTTGGGAAAAAAGCCTGAGTTTACTTGAGGGTAAGCTTGGAGCGCATCTTATTGACTCTTGGTTTAGGCCCATAGTTATCGAGAGTATTATTGATAACGATGTTTGTTTGGAGGTTCCAAACAGATTTTTCAAAGAGTGGATAGAAGAACGGCATCTGGACGATCTTACAGAGGTGCTTGGTCAAACAGCGCGTATAGGTAACCCGATTATCAAGTGGAAGTTCAGCCATAAAGAGGCTGATACGGCTATCAAAAAAATTGAAGTAAAGCAAGAAAGTAGAAAGGCAAAGCTGGCTAATCGTGGTATTTTTCTTAATCCTAAATATATCTTTAGTAGTTTTGTGGTAGGTTCTAGTAACCAGTTTGCACATGCTGCCTCTACTGCCGTTGCCGAGAATCCTGGGAAAAACTATAACCCCTTGTTTATTTATGGCGGATCAGGTTTGGGAAAGAGTCATCTTCTTAATGCTGTTGGAAATTTTCTTGTGGACGGTCGCAAAGGCTTAAAAATATTATGTTTGTCTGCCGAGCAATTCACAAATGATGTTGTTTATTCCATCCGGCATAGCAAAATGGAGGAGTTCAGAAAAAGATATCGTAATCTCGATGTCTTTCTGGTGGATGATATTCACTTTATTGCGGGTAAGGAAAGAACACAAGAAGAGTTTTTTCATACGTTTAATACTCTTTATGAGTCTGAAAAGCAGATAATAATGACCAGTGACAGATTTCCAAACGAAATTCCCTCAATAACTGATAGATTAAGGTCAAGATTCAACTGGGGACTGATTGCAGATATTCAAGTGCCTGACTTGGAAACCAGAATAGCTATTTTAGAGAAGAAGGCCGAGAATGAAGGAATTCCTCTGCCAAAAGACGTAGCTGATTACGTAGCAAGGAATATACGTACAAGTGTTCGTGACCTAGAGGGAGGGCTTATTCGCCTTGGAGCATATGCATCGCTTGGAGGAAAACAGCTTACAGTTGAGTCGGCTGGTGAAATACTCAGGGGAATTATTCAAGACAAGGATAAACCTATAACTGTGGATTTTATACAAAAAACGGTAAGTGATTACTTCGGACTTAAAGTTGCGGAGCTTAAATCTCGTAAACGTACAAAGGAAGTGGCATTTCCTCGTCAGGTGGCTATGTATTTATGCAAACAGTTGACTGAGTTATCTTTGGCTGATATCGGAAATGGATTTGGTGGAAAGGATCATTCCACGGTTATTCATGCCTGTAAACAGATTCGTAATAAAATGGAGTCAAACGTTGAAATAGGCAGAAAAGTGCGGGGACTGACCGAACGAATCAAGGGGGAAAGGTTATGAAACTGGTGGTCTTAAAGGAGTCTCTTCAAAAAAGACTTCAGGTGATACAGGGAATAGTTGGATCTAAGTCTACCATGCCTATTTTAAGTCATATGCTTCTTTCGGTGGATGATACAGGTGTTAACATATCTGCCACTGATCTGGATATAGCTCTTAAAGAGCCGCTTGAGGCAGAAGTTGAAGAGAAGGGATCGGTCTGTATTCCGGCTAAAAAACTATACGAGATTGTACGCGAGATACCTGCTAAAAAGCTGACAATTGAATCCCTGGACAATAATTGGATTACTCTTACAGGAGGGCGCAGTAAGTTCAAATTGGCTGGCCTTTCAGGAGATGACTTTCCGGCTTTTCCTGAAATCAGTGAAGGCGAATCGATTGTTTTTGACTCTTTTGTCTTAAAAGATATAATTGCGAGAGTTCTTTATGCTACTGGAGAAAGCGATGCCCGTTACACTTTAAACGGTATAATGTTTCACTTAAACCCTACAGAGAGTAGTATGACGGTAATTGGAACAGATGGACACAGGTTGTCTGTTATAAAAAAACCCTTCTCTGGTGAGATTTCTGAAGAACGAAAGGTGATTGTGCCAAAGAAAGCGGCAGCTGAAGTTCGCAAGATTACTGAATCGTATGAAGGTGATTTAAAAATTTCGTTCAATAAAAATCATATTGTTTTTATATTTGGAGAGATTGTTCTTATATCACGACTGATAGAGGGGAGTTATCCAAACTATGAACAGGTTATTCCTAAAAACAATGAAAAAGCTATGATAGCTGTACGTGAGGATATTCTTGGAGCTGTGAAGCGGGCAGCAATTATTGGTAGAGAAAGGACTTTTCCGGTAAAGATGGAATTAAAAGACGAAACCGCGTACTTTTCTTCAAACAATCCAGACATAGGTGAAGTCAGTGAACAGGTAGCGGTTCAGTATAGCGGCGAGCCGCTGACTGTTGGGTTTAATGCCCATTACATGGTTGAAGCTTTGCAAAATCTTCCGGGTGATGAAATTTTGATGGAGATGCAGGATTCTCTGATTCCGGCTGTTATTAAGCAGTCTGGCAGCGAAGATTACTGCTGCGTGATAATGCCGATGCGCATTTAAGCGGATCTTTTATAAACGCAGGAAACAGTAGACGATTACAAGAGCAGATAAGTAAAAAAGAGATATTAAAAATAAGAGACTAAAGTAATTTATTTAGTTAAATAAAAAAATCATTGAATAAATACTTCTCTTCTGTCTGTTTCTGATTTTACGTAATCACTATACTCACTATATATTTTCTGACTATTTCTGAGATTTTGAGGTTTATGTGTTAGATAACAAAAAAGAAGAAGAATCCTACGGAGCAGAAGAAATTCAGATTTTGAAAGGTCTGGAGGCTGTGCGAAAACGTCCAGCCATGTATATTGGCTCTACAGGACCAGAAGGACTTCACCACTTGGTATTTGAGGTGGTTGATAACAGTGTTGATGAAGCCCTGGCCGGTCACTGCCAAGAAGTGTCGGTGACCATTCACTTAGATGGAAGTGTAACTGTTATTGATGATGGTCGCGGTATTCCCACCGGGGCGCATCCATCTGACCCAAAGGGCAGAAGTGCTACTGAGGTGGTTTTAACAGAATTGCATGCTGGCGGAAAGTTCGACAACAAGGCCTACAAAATCTCCGGAGGTCTGCATGGGGTGGGTATTTCGGTTGTAAACGCGCTTTCTGAGTCGCTTCTTGTCGAGATCAAACAAAATGGTAAGGTGCATCAGCAGACTTTTCAACGGGGAAAGCCGACAGGACCGCTTAATGTTGTGGGTACAACACAGGGGCATGGAACAAGAGTAACCTTTAAGCCTGATCCTCAGATATTTGAGGTTTTGGATTTCATGTTCGAAACCCTTGCGCAGAGGCTTCGCGAACTGGCTTTTTTAAACAGGGGTCTTCGTATAAGCATTACTGACGAACACACCAGCAATAAGCAGACTTTTTACTACGAAGGAGGCATTGTCTCTTTTGTCGAGCATTTAAACAGAAATAGAAATGTCCTCCATGAAAAGCCTATATATATATACAAGATAAAAAACCCATTTGAGATTGAGATAGCGCTTCAGTACAACGACTCTTACAAAGAGACTTTCTACTCCTTTGCCAATAATATAAACACGAAAGAAGGAGGCAGCCACCTGGCTGGATTCAAAGCCGCTCTTACCAGGTCCGTCAATTCTTATGCCCAGAGTTCCGGTCTTTTAAAGAACGTTAAGGAGTCGATCCAGGGCGAAGATACCCGCGAGGGCCTTACCGCAGTGATAAGTGTGAAACTTCCGCAGCCGCAGTTTGAGGGCCAGACGAAAACCAAGCTCGGAAACAGCGTTATGAAGAGTGTTGTGGAGTCAACGCTGAATGAGTATCTCTCCATCTATTTCGAAGAAAACCCTGCTGTGGTGCGCAGCATAATAGACAAAGCTATCCAGGCTGCCAGAGCACGTGATGCTGCCAGAAAGGCCAGAGATCTAACCCGAAGAAAAGGGGCTTTGGAAGGGGGAGGGCTGCCTGGCAAGCTTGCTGATTGTGCTGAAAAAGATCCGGCAAAGAGCGAACTTTTCATTGTAGAGGGGGATTCGGCCGGCGGCTCGGCCAAGCAGGGAAGAGACAGAAACAGCCAGGCCATTTTGCCGCTTAAAGGCAAAATCCTTAACGTAGAGAAGGCCAGGTTCGATAAAATGCTTTCTTCGGACGAAATACGCGCTCTTATTACCGCTTTGGGTACAAGCATAGGAAGGGATGATTTTAATATCGCTAAGCTCCGGTATCACAAAGTTATCATTATGACTGACGCAGATGTGGATGGAGCACATATACGCACTCTTCTTCTAACTCTTTTTTACCGGCATATGCCCGAGCTGATAGAACGCGGTCATCTTTATATCGCACAACCTCCTCTTTTTAAAGTTAAAAAGGGCAAGTCCGAAAAATATGTCCAGAGCGAACCAGAGCTTCAAGACATGCTGTTTAAACTTGCCTCAAGCGATGTCCAGCTCTATGTTAAAAAAGAGGGTGACTTCATCACAGATGTGCCGCTTCAGGCTTACCTGAAACGCCTTTCCGAGTTTGAGCGATTGCTGGATTGGTTTACTCAGAATCGCCGTGACCGTAATCTTATAAAGCAGATGCTCTACCTGGACATAAACACCGAGACACTGAAGAGCCCGCAACTGACTGAAGAAGCCTTTAATGGTCTGAAAAAGAACATGAAAGAAAAAAACTTCGACCTTAACGTCGAAACGTCTGAGGATGAAGAACACAGTGCTTTTAAGTTGCACCTGAGTTTCAGGCGTGCAGGCACCCAGGTACGTTTAACAATAGATCACGAGCTCACAGCATCGCCCGATTACCGTGAACTTACAAAACTATTTTCTGTTATCAGGGAAATCGGAGGCTCGCCGTACAAGGTCAAAAGTAATGGTGCGGAAGTTGCGATTGAGGGCTCGGAAAACCTGTTGGAACACATTTTAAGTGTTGGGCGTAAAGGCCTTTATATCCAGCGTTACAAAGGTCTTGGTGAGATGAACCCTGATCAGCTCTGGGAAACAACTATGGATAGTGCAACAAGAAGTCTGCTCCAGGTGAGCATAGAGGATGCCGTGCAGACGGACGAGATTTTTACTATTTTGATGGGCGATCAGGTAGAGCCGCGGAAACGTTTTATACAAAAACATGCTCTTGAGGTACGAAACCTGGATGTTTAATAATGTTTAATAAATGTTTAATTTTTAATATGTCTGAAATTATAGTGGCATTTCCATGTGATTGCCGGATTTTAAAAAGATAGATTAATACCAAAAGGAAGAAAATGCAGCAAGATCAGCCTATAGAACCTATAGAGATCAGTCAGCCGATAAGCATAGATCAGGAGATGAGAACCTCTTACCTGGACTATGCCATGAGTGTAATTGTAGGTCGCGCACTGCCTGAGGTACGTGACGGTTTAAAACCTGTGCAGCGCCGCATACTCTATGCAATGTTTCGGGAAGGCCTTCTTAGTAATAAAAAGTACTCCAAGTGCGCTGGTGTTGTCGGAGAGGTTTTGAAGAAGTACCACCCGCATGGAGATTCAGCTGTCTATGATGCCCTGGTGCGCATGGCCCAGGATTTCAATATGCGGTACTGCCTTGTGGATGGACAGGGTAATTTCGGCTCTATTGACGGCGATCCGCCTGCTGCATACCGTTATACAGAGGCCCGTCTGAAAAAACTCTCGGAAGAGATGCTGGCCGATATTGACAAAGAGACTGTTGATTTCGGACCTAACTTTGATGAGACGGTACAGGAACCACTGGTTCTACCAACTCGTGTTCCGGCGCTTTTAATTAACGGCTCGGCTGGGATAGCTGTAGGCATGGCTACAAACATTCCGCCTCATAACTTGGGTGAGGTTGTGGATGCTCTTATAATAATGATCGACAACCCGGGTATTACCGTATCTGAGTTGATGCAGACAATTAAGGGGCCGGATTTTCCAACAGCAGGAATCATTCATGGAACAAAAGGAATAGTCGATGCCTATACTCACGGCAGAGGTTTGGTTAAGGTACGTGGTCGTGCCGAGATAATCGTGGATGAAAAAGCAAACCGCGAAGTTATTATCATAAACGAACTTCCCTATCAGGTTAACAAAGCCAGACTTGTGGAAAAGATTGCTGAGCTGGTTAAGGATAAGAAAATAGAGGGAATATCCGACCTGAGAGATGAGTCGAATAAACAGGGCATTCGTGTAGTTATCGAGCTTAAGCGCGGAGAAATGGGGCAGGTGGTTTTAAACCAGCTATATAAGCATACATTTCTTCAAACAACGTTCGGCATAAACATTGTAGCTCTTGTTAATAATCAGCCCCGGGTGCTGAGTCTTAGAAAACTTCTGCAGCACTTCATTAATCACAGGCGTGATGTTGTTGTAAAGCGCACCAGATTCGAACTTCGAAAAGCCGAGGAACGAGCCCATATCCTTGAGGGCCTGAAGATAGCGCTTGATAATTTGGACAGAATTATCGCTATGATTCGGGCGTCCAAAAACCCTGAAGAGGCCCTGGGAACTCTGAGGAGTGAATTTTCCCTTACAAAGGTTCAGGCCCAGGCCATTCTCGATATGAGACTACAGCGTCTGACCGGTCTTGAGCGCGATAAGATTGTAAGCGAGCACACGGAAATTCTTAATAAAATAGAGGGCCTAAAGGCAATACTTGGCAGTGATGAAATAGTTTACGGAATTATCAAAGATGAGCTTAAGGACATAAGAGATAGATTTGCCGATCCGCGTCGGACCGAGATAACGCAATATTCGGTGGATCTGTCACTAGAGGATCTGATCACTGAGGAGCAGATGGTTATCACCATCTCTAAACAGGGCTATATAAAGCGCAACTCCCTTTCCGAGTATCGTAGTCAACAGCGCGGAGGAAAGGGCATGATCGGCCTGAAGACAAAGGAAGAGGATTTTGTAAAGCTGCTTTTTGTCTGTTCAACGCATGATTATATGCTTTTTTTCACTAACCTGGGCCGTCTTCACTGGTTGAAGGTGTATCAGATACCAGAGGGAAGCAGGATCGCAAAGGGCAAGGCTATGGTCAACCTTCTTATGCTTGAGCCGGATGAGCGGGTAAGCACTGTGTTAGACGTAAAAGAGTTTACCGAGGGTTATTTCCTTAGCCTCTTTACAAAGAAGGGAGTGATTAAGCGAACTCCTTTACCGGAATACCGGAATGTTCGTGCAAAAGGCATTTATGCCATCAACCTTGATGAAGGAGATAGACTGGTTGGGGCGAATATTACAGACGGAAGTCAGGATATGATACTTGGCACCAGAAGCGGTCGTTCGATTCGTTTTAAAGAGGTTGAGGCTCGTGCCATGGGGCGTACGACCAGGGGAGTAAAAGCAATAGAGCTTTCAAAAGGGGATGAAGTAATATCCGCAGATGTGGCTGATGCTGGCGCCACGATGCTTACTGTAACCGAAAAGGGATTTGGAAAGAGAACTCCTGTTTCCGATTATCCCTGCTACCATCGCGGCGGAAAAGGAGTTCTTACGATAAAGACCTCAGAGAGAAACGGCAATGTGGTCCGCCTGCTTCAGGTACGTGATGAGGACGAGATTATGGTAATTGCAAATAGCGGCAAGATACTCCGCACCATGGCGGCCAACATCACGATTATAGGCCGCAACACAATGGGGGTCAGAATAATGGACCTTGACGGCAAAGACCGGGTTGTGAGTGTAGACAGATTTAACGATGAAGTAGATGTAGTAAATGTAGAAATAGATGAAAAAACAGAAAGAGAAGCAGGGATAGAAACAAAACTGGAAACAGGCGAAGAATATGTTTTAAACGATTCAGACAATGCAGAGGATGCAGAGAATTTAAGTAATTTAGACGGTTTAGATAATTCAGACAATTTAGACGATGCTTGATATTCGTTTCGTCCGTGAAAATATTGATAAAGTAACAAAGGCGCTTAAGAACAGGGGGGAGATACTTCCTCTTTTGAAAGAATTCTTGAAGGGGTTCTTGAGCTTGAGTCAAAACGCCGTGATCTGATATCCGGAACTGATGAACTAAGAAATCGCCGAAACCTTCTCTCGAAAGAGGTTGGGCGGCTTAAGGCTAAGGGTAAGTCAACCGGCGATTTAATGGACGAGGTCCGTGGATTTGCTGATAGATTAAAAGAGTTAGAAGAGTCGTTGCAGGATGTGGAAGAGAAAATCCGGGAGATTCTGCTTGGCCTTCCCAATATTCCTCATAACTCGGTTCCAGTAGGGTTGACTGAAAGTGACAACCTTGAGGTGCGCCGTGTTGGAAAACCCAGTGGCTTTGATTTCGAGCCGAAGAACCACTGGGATATAGGCGAGGGGCTTGGAATTCTGGATTTTGAACGGGCAGTCAAGATAGCAGGAGCCAGGTTTGCTCTTTATATGGGACTTGGGGCAAGGCTTGAACGGGCACTTATCAACTTCATGCTTGACGTTCACACTCGAGAACACTCCTATGTAGAGATTTTTCCGCCGATTCTTGTAAATTCAGCTTCAATGATCGGTACGGGGCAGCTTCCGAAATTTCGTGATGATCTTTTTAAGATCGAGGGCCGTGACTACTTTCTTATACCTACAGCTGAGGTGCCGGTTACAAACATACACAGAGGAGAGATTTTAGAAGAAAAGAATCTTCCGCTGTATTATGCTGCATACACTCCTTGCTTTAGAGCAGAAGCCGGCTCTCATGGTAGAGATACACGGGGGCTTATTCGTCAGCATCAGTTCAACAAAGTGGAGCTTGTAAAATTTGCGACGCCAGAGACCTCGTACGAAGAACTCGAAAAACTCACAGGCAATGCAGAAGAAATCCTTAAACGCCTAGAGATTCCCTACCGCGTGGTTGCTTTATGCACCGGGGATCTCGGATTTTCTGCGGCCAAGACCTACGATATTGAGGTATGGTTGCCCGGACAGCAATGTTACAGGGAGATTTCTTCTTGTTCCAACTTTGAGGACTACCAAGCCAGAAGGGCTGGAATCCGCTATCGACCGGAGGGCAGAAAAAAGAACGAGCTTGTACATACGTTAAACGGCTCCGGCCTTGCTATAGGCAGAACACTGGTTGCGATTTTAGAGAACTATCAGCAGGAAGACGGTTCTGTTATAATACCTGAGGTGCTTAGGTCCTATATGGGTGTGGACAGAATTAGTTAGAGTCTGTCTATAATTTATAGTTTATAACGATTTGTCTTTTTGTCGTTGTTAGACCAAGAGGCTTTCGACAGACAGGTCATGCCTGGCTTGAGCTGGTTTAAGAGGAGGAGTGGCCGAGTGGTTTAAGGCGGCGGTCTTGAAAACCGTTGTGGGGGCGACTTCACCGTGGGTTCAAATCCTACCTCCTCCGCCATACAAGTATAAATTTAGTATTGCTTCAAACGTGGAGAGGTGGCCGAGCGGCTGAAGGCAACGGTTTGCTAAACCGTCGTAGGGTTAACGCTCTACCCAGGGTTCAAATCCCTGCCTCTCCGCCATTGTTATTTATTCGTATATTTTAGGTCGGCATTGCTGGGAATAAAAATCCCCGCTGCAAGCAACGGGGATTTAAACTCAAGCTACGTAATAGTTTTGTATGTAAATTTTATATGCGCCCTTAGCTCAGCTGGATAGAGCAACGGACTACGAATCCGTAGGTCGGGAGTTCGAATCTCTCAGGGCGTACCACTTTAAAATCAAGGGGTTACGGGCTTTTCGTAACTCCTTTCCTATATAAGAAATCTTCAAATTGTATAGTTTTTGTATAGTTGGTAAAATTCTGGTCATGTTAAAGCGCCGCTCCTCATTCCTCGTCGATTTGTTTTAAACTGCCAGTTATTTACGACGTTATTTGCTTAGAGTAAAAAACAATTGGTCGTGTCTTGCTGAAAGGAGTATCTCAAATATAAATGCTTCCAATAATGCTCTTGCGTATTATAAATTGTGAGGAGGCAATATGAAAAAAAATATTTAATCTTCTTCATTGTCCTGATGTTAGTTGAATATTCATTTGCGGGAGAATGGTATCAGGGTGGAACTCTACATAAAAGCACTATAGGCGATTGGTATAAAACATCATATCAAGATAGATTAGCAACGTGTTCCGATTGGGTTGTTGCTTTAGTTGATAAAAAACAGCATGGTATATTGTTCAGAAATAATATGAAAGTGCTTAGGGGGTTGTCTGAGCAAATGGAAAAATGCGTTACTGATGGAAATATGGAAAATGGTGAAATACTTCTTTCATCCCTAAAATCATCAGAAAGTGCTGTCGCTTGCTGGATTTTGATGCAAAATAAGAATTGAAGAGCTTGTTAATATTTATAGTTTGAGTTGGCAAGAGTGGAGAAAATATTAAATATGCGATCGCATAACCAGCGGGTGGAGAGGGACGCGAATATAACCTACGGCCTTATCGGGCAAGGCTTTGGGCACGCCCTTCCCCAAAGTCGTTCGGGATAAAATAAGGAGAAAATAAAATGAAAAAGATATTTATACTATTATTTTTATTGAGTTTATTGGGGGTTAATAGTCTTTCATTGGCCACTCCCATTCCAATTGGAGCAGCATTATCAATTAATGGCGATGGTTTAAATTCAAGATGGGTTGATGTAAGTTTTCCCATTACATCATTGTCATCAGCAGATTACGCTCTTTCGTTAAACCCGGGTGATTCAGGATATATTGAAGAAACAAATTATATTATTCCATCTATTGATATAGGAGATAAGAATCCCGGATATTTCTGTTCGTGGGGGTGTGACGGAAAAGTACCTGGCTACAGTCCTGCACCATATTACGATTCTTTTGTTGGACGGATGTTTGGATTTATAAACATAGCAACAGAAGATGATTACACTATCAATACAATGATAGATGATGGATTTAGATTAACTATTGGAGG
>CAYWZR010000022.1:0-16603 GCA_964462885.1 uncultured Nitrospirota bacterium | reverse complement strand
TGATCAGTATGATCTAAAGGTTGAGCGTGATCTCAGGCGTTAGATTGCCATGAATATAAAGCGGTTGTCGGAAATAGGCTGTTACAGAGGACTTAGACATCGCGGAAATCTGCCGGTAAGAGGCCAGAGAACGAAAACCAATGCTCGCACTCGAAGAGGTCCTAAAAAGGCTATTGCCGGAAAGAAGAAGGTAGGAAAGTAATTTATGGGACAAAAGAAAAAAACATCAAGAAGTAAACGGGAAAAGAAAAATGTTCCTGTAGGTATTGCTCACATTCATGCCACTTTCAATAATACCATTATAAGTATAACCGACTTGTCCGGTAACGTTATTTCCTGGGCCACTGCAGGCGGTTCGGGGTTTCGTGGCTCACGCAAAAGCACTCCTTATGCTGCTCAGGTGGCTGCGGAAAGTGCTGCTAAGAAGGCGATGGATATGGGTATGCGTCAGATATCGGTTATGGTTAAGGGACCAGGTTCGGGAAGAGAATCTTCAACACGCGCGCTTGGATCTGCCGGTCTTGAGGTAACTCTTATCAGAGATGTCTCACCGGTGCCGCATAACGGCTGTAAACCGCCGAAACGAAGGAGAGTTTGATGGGAAGATATACTGGGGCGGTATGTCGGCTTTGCCGACGTGAAGGTGAGAAGCTACTCCTTAAAGGAGGGCGTTGTTATACGGATAAGTGCAGTGTTGAGCGACGCAGGTATCCTCCCGGTCATCACGGCCAGAACATGAGGGTCAAGCTGTCTGAATACGGCGGCCAGCTCAGGGCAAAGCAGAAGGTGCGCCGAACCTACGGAGTGTTTGAGCGTGTATTTAGAAATTATTACCACAAGGCCAGTAAAATGAAAGGTGAGACAGGTGCGAATCTCATTCAGTTTCTTGAGAGGCGTATGGATAATATTGTTTATCGACTAGGCTTTGCTCCAAGCAGACGTCTTGCGAGACAACTTGTTACTCATTGTCATTTTCTGGTAAATGGAAAGAAAGCCAGTATCCCTTCGATGCTTCTAAAGGCTGATGATGTTGTGGAGTTAAAAGAGTCTTTCCGTAAAAATTTGCAAGTGGCAGACAGTCTTGCAAGCGGAGCTCATAGAGGAGTTCCATCATGGCTTGAGATTGATGCCGAACATTTTAAAGGGATGGTCAAACATCTGCCGTCACGTGATGAAATAGATCTTGTGGCTCAAGAGCAGCTTATAGTCGAGCTATACTCTAAATAATATACTATTTAATAACATACGTTTTACATTAAATTTTTAAAATGGAAAGTGAAAATACCTAGGCGTAGACTGCAAGACCAGTTTCTTTTTGTTATGAAAACCGGCTTGGCTGAGATATCGGTCGGATTCTCTGATACAGGGTTTATTGATTGTTCTGAAGGGTCACTTCATTTTCATTTTTCATTTTCTTGCTTTTTTTGTTGAACAATTGCGTATAACAGCAGAATCAGAGAAAAACAAGCAAGTTGTGCAGAGGAGACCTTAATGGACCTTAGAAAAAAAGGCTTTCAGTTACCCAAAAAACTGGAATTCGAAGAGGGTAGTTTGACTGACAGGCACGGCAGGTTGGTCGTGGAGCCACTTGAACGGGGATATGGTATCACAATCGGAAATTCCCTTAGGCGGGTGATACTCTCATCACTTGAGGGTGCGGCTGTCACGAGTATCAGGATTCCGGGCGTGCTTCACGAGTTTGACACTGTTGTCGGCGTTCGTGAGGACGTAATGGACATAATTCTGAACATCAAGAAGTTACGCCTCAGGTTGAATGACGTTAATGAGTGTACTATTACAATTAAAGAAGAGGGTCCCAAAGAAATCAGAGCCTCTGATATCCAGGCGGACGGGATAGTGGATGTAATGAATCCAGATCTCTTGATTGCTACTGTGGATAAGAACACGACCTTTGAGATGGAGATGACCGTAAAGAAAGGGCGTGGGTTTGTGCGTGCAGAGCAGAACAAAGAGGAAAATAGACCGCTGGATGTTATCGCAGTAGACTCTATTTTTACACCAATAGAGCTTGCTAATTACGAGATCGAAAAAGCTCGCGTGGGACGTTCCACAGATTATGACCGTCTGTTTATGGATATTACAACCGACGGAAGTATATCACCGGAAGATGCAATAACTCAGGCCGCTACTATACTGAGTGAACATATTGATCTTTTCATTATGAATTGTAATTGTGAAACGGAGGAAGATGACTTCGAGAGTGATTATGAAGCAGAACCTATAGACGAAACTCCGATTTTTAATGAGCATCTTTTAAAGAGCATTGATGAACTGGAGTTGTCTGTGCGTTCGCACAACTGCCTGAAAAATGCGGATATTAATTCCATAGTAGATTTAGTGCAGCGTAATGACTTGGCAATGCTCAGGACAAAGAACTTCGGCAGAAAGTCTTTGAACGAGATTAAAGCGATACTAAAGCCATTGGGGCTTAGGTTTGGGATGAGGATAGATATGGAAGCCCTCGAAGAGGCTATAGCCAAAAAACAACAATCTAAGCAAGAAGAAGGTGAAACCGATGAGGCATAGGGTTGCAGGCAGAGGGCTGGGTAGAAATTGCGGACATCGAAAAGCACTTTTAAGGAACCTGATTACTTCACTTTTTGAACATCAGCGGATCGAGACTACTTTGGCAAAGGGCAAGGAAGTGAAAAAAATTGCTGAAAGACTTGTAACTTTGGGTGTTCGTGGGGATCAGCATGCAAGACGTCAGGTTATGTCATACGTTTATACTAAAAGCGCTGTTGGTAATCTTTTCAATGATATTGCCCCAAGAATGAAGGGAAGACCGGGCGGCTATCTGAGAGTTCTAAAGACTCGTTACCGGCCTGGCGATTGTGCCCAGATGTCGGTAGTGGAGTTTATTGACTATGAAGATGTAAAGGTTGCTGCTGAAACAGAGGGCGAAAAACAGTAGTTGTAACGACCTACAAAATAATCACTTTAATCCTCAGGTTACTTTTAAGGGCTTGCGTAAATAAGTTGCGCAAGTCCTTTTTTATGCATGATTTAGCTTGTTATATTTATAATTATATTTTTTGTATGCTTATTCCTATGACATGTCTAAGGTCATAGGGTTATAATAATAAGATGGATTTAAAAAAAATCTACTTACGGTCGAAATGATAATTAGAACCCAATAAAAAGAGGTCTATAACATGTCCAATGTAAATCGTAGTGAAACTGACCCGCCGAACAATATTAAACAAACAAGTGTTGACGAGTATATCTGTCCGCATTGCAATAAAAAAATGAATAAGTGGCAGGTTCCTCCATTTAATTTCAGCGATGGGCTGGGTTGGTGTACGGATCACCTTTATATATGTTTTAACGATGATTGCATGTTTTTTAAGAATAGTTGGGAACATATGGATACCAACTATGGACAGAGCATGGGTTACCGGGCGATGATTCATCCGGATTCAAAAGAGAGTATGGCTGTTCCTGCTGGAAGCGTTGATGCTATGAAAGGCAATATCCTTGATGAAATTCAGGAGGCTAAGGACAAGGAAAGCGTCGAGAAAAGACATAAGGCCATGGTTAGCCTGACAGATGCTTTCATAATAAAAGATATTGAGCCGATAATTGATATTCTGCTGGCTGAAGACGAGGGGCTTAGCGTCAGGCTTAAGGCCGCAGAAATGCTTGGGGATCTGAAGGACTTGAGAGCGCTTGATGCACTTTTGAGCGTTGAGCTAGAACACGAAACGATTAAAGAGCAAAGAACTAAGTCCATTAAAAAAATACATAAGGCTAACTTTACCAGGGAGTGTCCTTCTTGTGCCGAGGTTATAAAGCAGCGTGCAAAAATATGTAAGTATTGTAGTAAAGAGGTAGGATAATAATTGGGAGTAATTGACTTTTTTTATTGCTATATTGTAATTTAAAATATGAAAAATAGAAATGTTTTAATAACCTTCTTACTATTTTGCATGCTTGTGCTTGCAGGTCCTCTTTTTGCGCAGGACTTTCAACTCATTCAGGTTTCTCCTAAAGCTGAGTCGGCAAAACAGGTTCTGCCTGTTCAGCCCCAGTCGTTGGTGCCGACTACAGACACCCCATTGCCAACAGTTGTTGGGCCAACTTCTGTCGAGGGTCTTTCAGAGTTTGAAAAATACGTTTTTGGCACGATCTCATTGTCGGTGTCTACAGATATACGTCAGTTTGGTTATGATCTTTTTAAGCAACCTTCTTTAAGATCTACCGAAGGTAAGAAAACTGCTGCCCGTTATGATTTAATTGAATCGCCATTAAGTTTTGAGCCTGCTGCTGATAAGATTGCAGAACAAGACGATAGAATATCCTCCATGCGTACCAAAAAGCGGCTGCCGTCAAATTTTGCACCTGTTACAAATGTGCCTGTCGGGCCTGATTACGTTATCGGTCCAGGTGATGAGGTTAAAATAACAATCTGGGGCAAGGTTGAAGGACAGTGGAGCGTTGTAGTGGATAGGGATGGAAATATAATCTTACCAAAGGCTGGAATACTTGGTGTAACAGGACTGACCTTTAAGGAATTAAAAGGGCTCTTATTTAAAGAGTTGTCCAGGTACTATACTGGATTTCAGATGAATGTCAGCATGGGGGCGCTAAGGTCCATAAGTGTTTATCTGGTTGGCAATGCCCAGCGTCCAGGCTCATACACAGTGTCGTCACTTTCGACTCTTATAAGTGCGCTTTTTGAATCCGGTGGCCCGGCCAAGAGTGGCAGTTTAAGAGATATACAGGTAAAAAGAAGTGGTAAGACCGTCATCCACTTTGATATGTATGATTTTCTGCTAAAAGGAGATAAAAGCAAGGATGTAAGGTTAATGCCGGAGGACGTGATATTTATACCTCCAGTTGGTTCTCTGGTAGCTGTTGCAGGTAGTGTAACCTCTCCTGCCATATATGAACTTAAAGGAAAGACTACTATTGCTCAGTTGATAGAAATGGCTGGGGGGCTGAGTGCTGTTGCTTTTCGAGGAAGAGTTCAGATAGAAAGAATTATAGATAACAACAGACAAACGGTTTTTGAATCCAATCTGGACGAGGTTATGGAGAAAAATATACCTGTTCAGGCAGGTGACCTGATAAAGATATTTCAGGTTGTTCAGGATAGAAGAGTTGTCAGGCTTACAGGAGCTGTACAGCGGGAAGGTGAGTACGGTGTCAGCAAGGGTATGACGATCAAAGACTTAATCTCCATGGCTGGAGGACTCAAATATTACGCATACAGGAAAGAGGCTGAACTTACACGGGTTTATATTACAAATGAGAGACCGAAAACCGAGAAAATTATTATAGATTTAGAAAAGGCACTAGCAGGAAAACAGTATGAAAACGTTCTTCTTAAAGAAAATGATTATCTTTTTGTACGTACAGTTCCTGAGTGGAGACTTTATAACACAGCCAGTATTACAGGTGAGGTCAGATTTCCGGGTGTCTATACCATAAAAAAAGGGGAGAGACTTTCTTCGCTTATTGAGAGAGCTGGGGGATATACAAGTAGGGCCTATTTGAAAGGAACGGTATTTGAAAGAGAGAAAGTGAGGGCGCTTCAGCAGAAAAGAATCGACGAAATGGTTGACAGGCTTGAAGTAGAACTTCTTAGCGCTGGCACTGCTCAGGCAACAACTGCTGCTTCACAGGATGCTGCAAGGTTACTTCAGCTTGAGACAACACAGAAGAGACGTTTTATCGAAAAGCTACGAACAATCAAGGCAAAAGGCAGGATCGCAATACAGTCATATACACCTGAAAAGCTTATAGGAACTCCTTACAATATAGAAATTGAAGATGGTGATTCGATAACTATTCCAACAAATCCGAATGTTGTGCAGACACTTGGTGCAGTATATAACCAGACGGCATTTGTTTATGAAAAGGGAATGAGTGTTAAGTACTATGTTAATCTTGCGGGTGGTTATACGGCAAATGCTGCTGATACGGAGATCTACCTGTTCAAAGCCAATGGTTCTGCAATAAGGGCAGGGGGAGGGTTTCTGGGCCTTTCATGGAATAGTGAGTACTCAAGGTGGGAGGTAGGTGGAGTGGTGGAATCCGGAGATACAATAGTGGTGCCAGAGAAGCTTGAAAGAATAGCCTGGATGCGTAATGTCAAGGATATTACGCAGATTCTATACCAAATTGCTGTAACAGCAGGGGTTGTCTTTGCAGCTCTTCCTTAAATATGCGGTCTTTTTTGTCCTGGCCAGCTTTACCGTAATAACCTCATCAGCCACGGCCGCTACATATATTCCTTTAGATGATAGTGTCTATGATATTCTCCTGCGGCTTGAGGCTGAAGGAGTTATTAAGAGCGGACTGCTTACAACACGGCCTTTAAGCCGAAAGGAAGTCGTTCGACTTATACGTGAAGCTGAGAAGTCTGAAAATAAAAACCCGTTTTTAGAAAAGGTGATTGTTTTACTAAAAAAGTTGTCGCGTGATGACATTGTAGAAACCAAATTCGTTAAACCTATTGACACTCTATATACTCGATATCTCTATGCAGATTCCGATATACAGGAGTTGTACTATAACAATGATGGCGATAAGTTCAGAAAAGGTTCGAACCTCAGATTAGGTTTTTTGTCAAAAGCGGAATTTGGCCGTCTTTCTTTTTATGTTAATCCTGAGTTCAGGTATTCATATGAAGACGGCAGTGGAAATAAAGATGAATACGCTTTGATAAAAACAGGTTATGGGGTTCTGAGTGTTGCCGGACTTGAGCTTCAGGTTGGTAAAGATTCCCAGTGGTGGGGACCTGGATATCATGGAGCTCTTCTACTGTCGAACAATCCTGATCCATTACCTATCATAAAACTTTCAAACCCACAACCGGTTCTTCTGCCTTGGATATTTAAATATCTTGGGCCTTTCAGGTTTACTTTGTTTGAAACAAGTTTCGAAAAAGATCGAAATATGCCTGAACCTTACATGTGGGGAATGCGTCTTAATTTCAAGCCTTTACCTTACCTTGAGGCCGGAATTCAGAGGACAGCTATTTTTGCTGGTAAAGGACGTTTAAATGACGTTAGTGCTTTGGTAAAGAGTTTTACCGGCAGCAATGACAAAGACTTGGCAGGTGAAGATGGTCTTCAGAAGGCTGGATTTGACCTGAAATTGACTGTACCGTCGTGGTTTCAGCCTTTTCAGCTATACCTGGAGGCAGGTGAAGATGGGTCAAAAGTGTTGCAGAGTAAGTGGTCTTACCTGGCAGGCTTGTATCTGCCTAGGATTTTATTGCTTGATAGGCTCGACTTCAGAGCGGAATATTCAGAAAATTATTTTGATTCAGATTTTACATCCGACAACAGGACCATAGGTCATCACATGGGTACCGATTCCAGTGATATGTTTTTTGAGATAAATTTTCATGTGCCGGAGCTAAATGGCAGGATTAATGTTTCATATGACATAGAGAAACATAATTTATCTGGTGATAATTTTTTAAGTGGTTCTAGATCGACTAAAACTGAGGCGTCTGTGGGTTTGAAATTAAATGTAACAAGAGTTCTAAACATAGAAGGTAAATATACTTTTGGAGCCTTTAGTCGTCCAATCAATGTAAACGGCAGTGACGGAAATATTAATCTGTTTGCACTTAATGTAGAGTATTATTTCTGACCTGTTTTTATAGGATTTTCCCCCTCGTTATTCTCTTATAAAAATATTGTACATAAAATGGTCATGAAATACAGCTATAACTTAATAATCCTTAGATTTGGCCCTGGCCTAGCCGGGTTAGGAGAGCACTGTTGGAAGAGTTAAAGACACAACCGGTAGACGAAACTATAAGTTTTCTAGACTACTTGATAATCCTTCTAAAGCGAAAGAGGCTTATACTGCTCATCACGTTTGTCTGTGCTGCCACTACTGCGGTTATAAGTCTTCGTATGCCTGAAATATACAAGGCCGAGGCTAAGATTTTGCGTCCAAGTGCAAAGAATACCGGGATGACGTCTCAGCTTTTGAGTCAGTTCGGCGGCGCAGCAGGTGCGGCAGCCAGTATATTCGGTTTAAGCAGCCCAAACGCACTCTATCTTGAACTGATTAGAAGTAGAGCCGTTATGACCAGTATTGTAGAGAAATTCGATCTGGTAAAGCGTTATAGAGCCGAGACAATAGTAGATGCAAGGAAAATCCTGAGTGCGAGCATTGTAGTTCGCTCCAACACAAGGAGCGGTATCATCACTATTGCTGTTAATGACACGGACCCTGAGATGGCCGCTGATATAGCAAATGCCCTTGTTAAAGCATTAAAAGAATTGACGAAGAAACTTGCTATTACCGAGGCTGCACAACGAAGGGCTTTTTTTGGAGAGCAACTTAGAGATGCTGAGGAGTCACTTATAGCCTCAGAGGAAGAGATGGAAAAGTTCAAGATGGAAACAGGTGCTTTGAAGATTGATGATCAGGCAAAAGCGGTAATATCGGCTATTGCGAATATAAAGGCAAAAATAGCCGAAAAAGAAGTGCAGCTAAAGGTTATGAGAACATATTCCACATCCAGTAATCCAGATCTGCAGAAGGTTGAAGAAACATTGAAGGGGCTGAGAGCGGAACTGGAGAAACTTGAGACAGGGCATGGCAAGAACTACGACCCTCTGATGTCTACAGAAAGAATGCCGGAAGTAGGCACACAATATGTAAGAAAACTCAGGGAGTTTAAGTTCAGCGAGACCGTATACAACTTTTTTCTTAAACAGTATGAAGCTGCACGGCTTGATGAGGCAAGGGATGCTGTGATGATTCAGGTGCTTGAAGAGGCTATTCCACCGGAAAAGAGATCAACGCCTAAAAGAACCCGTATGGTGGTTATTAGTACGATTGGAGGATTTTTCTTGGGTATTTTCATGGCTTTCTTCATGGAATATAAAGAGAAAATTATCGATGATCCAGATCATAGAGAAAAGCTTAAAACAGTAAAAAGATATATACGCTGATAAAGAAAGTGAGGGGTTAGGAGGCATTAAAAGGATTGCAGTATTTTTTCTTTCACCTCACGACTTTCATCTCACATATGTAGAAGTGAGTTTTACTTATGAATTTATATTTCTCTTTATATCTATTTGCTTTGATAAGTTCTTTTTGTATCTCACTTGCTGTTTTTCCAGTAGCAAAATGGGTGGCACACAGATTTAATGTGATGGATGTCCCCAAAATTCGCAGTATCCATACCAGCCCTATACCAAGAACAGGGGGCATAATATTATTTGCAACTTTGTTGCTGGTATCACTCTTAATCTGGTTATTTGTGCCCAGAGTTCATATCTTTCTATGGCATGTTTTTCCAATTGCTTCTATTTTTGTAATAGGCTTCATTGATGACGTATTTTCTTTAAAATTTTACGTAAGATTGCCTTTGCAATTAATATTTGCGGCCTTTTTTGTGTTTCCAAGTGGTATGTACATTGTAAGTTCCGGAATGTTCACTCTTCCTGCTATTATTGCGATTCCTTTTACAATAATGTGTATTGCAGGGGTAACAAATGCATATAATATTATTGATGGACTAGACGGTCTTTGTGCAGGGCTAGGATGGATATTTCTTGTTTTGCTCGCTTGTCTCTCATACATTTACGATTACCATGCACTGGTTATATATGCATTACTGTTTATAGGTAGTATTCTTGGTTTTCTTGTATTTAACTTTCCCTCGGCTAAAATATTTCTGGGAGACGGCGGAAGTTACCTGGTTGGTTTTTCTGTAGCTATGACGGCTGTGGTTCTTTTGAGCAAGCATCCGGAGATATCCCCATGGGCATTGCTGCTTATGGCTTTTATCCCTATATATGACACGCTTTTTGCGATATCAAGAAGAAGGAGAAAGAAAAGATCTCCTTTCAAAGCGGATAAAAGGCATTTACATCATATACTTCAAAGGAGATACAGAAGTACCACCAAGGCGGTTATCGTAATTTGGGTGATCCAGCTTCTCATAGGGATAGTTGCTTTGTTGTTCCATAAAAATACATTGATATTGATAGCAGTTACTTTTCTGAGCGCAGCGTTTTTAAGAAGATTGTGGTTTAAGCGGATAACCTTTGCTGGAATTTCGGTGTAAAATAAACTGCACAAGCACTCAGTCTCCGGAATAAAAAGTCAGTTTTTTTCAATTGTCAACAGTCTAGTTCTCATTTTTCACACCTTGACGAATAGTTCTGAAATAATGCTGAGGTTTTATAGTTTTATCCCCTGAAGTTTTGACTCATCCAGTAGTTTTACGATATATTATTTCGCAGATCAAGTGGTTGTATTGGTTTGAACTGCTTTATAATTTTATAATATGAAGAATAAAGGCGCAGATTAAATAACTGTAAAGAATATAAAATACAGATTAAAATCTAAGGAGAATAACCATGGCACGAAAAATGGTCACCATTGACGGGAACCAAGCCTGTACACATGTGGCATATGCCACGAACGAAGTTATCAATATTTATCCAATAACACCGTCCTCACCTATGGCTGCGGAGGCCGATACAAAGGCAGCCAAGGTTCAGGAAAATATTTGGGGTTCGGTTCCTGCCGTAGCGCAGATGCAGTCAGAGGGCGGCGTAGCTGGCGCTCTGCACGGAGCTTTGGCCACAGGGTCGCTTTGCACAACGTTCACTGCTTCTCAGGGCCTGCTTTTGATGATTCCCAATATGTATAAGATTGCTGGTGAGCTTACGCCAACTGTTTTTCATGTTACTGCTCGTTCCCTGGCTTGTCAGGGTCTCTCTATATTTGGCGATCACAGTGATGTTATGGCCGCCCGTCAGACGGGCTGGGGTATGCTGGCTTCCCAAAATGTGCAGGAGTGTATGGATTTTGCGCTTATAGCCCAGCAGGCTACCCTGAAGTCACGGATACCGTTTATGCACTTTTTCGACGGCTTCAGAACATCTCACGAGATACAAAAGGTGGAGGAGCTTACCTACGATGATATGCGGGCGGTCATTGACGAAGAACTTGTTGCCGCTCACAGAAGCCGTAGCCTTACACCGGACAAGCCAACCATACGTGGAACCGCGCAGAATCCGGATGTCTACTTTACCGGGCGTGAGACGGTAAACAAATTTTATGCACCTATTGCAGGTATTGTTCAGGAAACAATGGATAGGCTGGCCGGGCAGGTTGGTCGCCAATACCATCTTTTTGACTATATTGGCTCTGAAGATGCCGAAAGAGTGATTGTGATGATGGGCTCTGGCTGTGAGGTGGTGACAGCCACTGTTGAACATATGGTTGCCCAGGGCGAAAAGGTCGGTCTGGTTATTGTTCGTCTTTTCAGACCATTTGATGCACAGGCCATGATTTCATCTCTTCCAAAAACGGTTAAGAGTATTGCGGTTATGGACAGGACCAAAGAGCCTGGCGCCTCTGGTGAGCCTCTGTATCAGGATGTGCGTACAGCGCTTGGCGAGGCCTTTGATGCTGGGACGATGTCTTCCACCCCCAGGGTTGTCGGAGGACGTTATGGTTTGGGATCTGCTGAATTCACACCTGCCATGGTTAAGGCGATATTTGATAACATTGCCTCGGACTCTCCTAAAAATCACTTCTGTGTAGGCCCGGATGATGACGTTATGATGACAAGCCTTGCCTATGATGAGGATGCCTTTAATATTGAGAGGGATGTATTTCGGGCAATGTTTTATGGCTTGGGCTCTGATGGTACTGTTGGTGCCAATAAAAACACTATTAAAATTATCGGAACAGAGACGGACAACAATGCTCAAGGCTATTTTGTTTATGATTCTAAAAAATCAGGCTCGATAACCACAAGCCATCTGAGATTCGGCAAGAACAAGATACTCGCACCTTATCTCATAAAGAAGGCGAGCTTTATCGCCTGCCACAATCCAAGCTTCCTGGACACATATGACATGCTTGGAAACCTGGAGCAGGGAGGAACGTTTCTTCTAACCTCTAGTTACAAGGCTGACGAGGTTTGGTCTCATCTGCCTGCCGAAGTACAGGCCTCTTTGTTAGAAAAAAACGCGAAGTTCTACATCATAGACGCTATTAGTCTTGCAGCAGCTCTGGGTTTGGGAGCCAGGATCAATATGATTATGCAGACGGCGTTCTTCCTGATCTCTGGAATACTTAGCAAAGAAGAGGCCATCAGTGCCATTAAAACCGCCATAAAAAAGACGTACGGCAGTAAGGGCGATAAAGTGGTGCAGATGAACTACTCTGCTGTTGACGGCGCTGTCGAAAATATCGTTGAGGTTTCAGTTCCTTCTGATATAACCGGCCATAAGCGGCCTTCTGTGGTGCCGGAAGATGCTCCGGCCTTTGTTCAGCAGGTTACAGCAAGGATGATAGAGGGCAAAGGAGAATCAATTAAGGTCTCACAGATGCCGGCTGATGGTACTTGGCCCACGGCCACAACTCAGTACGAAAAGCGTAATATTGCTGTGAATGTACCGGAGTGGGATACTGAAGTCTGCATTCAGTGCGCGCAGTGTTCCATTGTTTGTCCGCATGCTGTTATAAGAATGAAGATCGTGGATGAATCAGCCCTGACAGGCGCTCCGTCCACCTTTAAATCCATTGAAGGCAAAGGCGGTCAGTTCAAAGATAAAAAGTGTGTTATTCAGGTTTCCACCGAAGATTGTACAGGCTGTGGTACTTGCGTGCATGTATGTCCGGCATATCAGAAAGATGCTGATGGAAACAAGACCGGTAAAAAGGCTATCAATATGGTAAGCAATACTGAGGAACTCCAAGAGCGGGAAAGGGGAAACTGGAAGTTTTTCCTCAGCATGCCGGAATATCCGGTGGAGGATTTGAACCTTGGCGGTATAAAGGGCAGCCAGCTAAGGCGTCCTCTTTTTGAATTCTCTGGAGCCTGCGCTGCTTGTGGTGAGACACCTTATATCAAGCTTGCCACACAGCTATTTGGTGATCGCATGGTTATAGCAAACGCCACCGGCTGCTCGTCGATTTACGGCGGTAACCTACCTACAACGCCTTACTGCAAGCAGGACGATGGTCGCGGTCCTGCTTGGGCGAATTCACTTTTTGAGGATAATGCCGAATTCGGACTTGGAATGCGCCAATCGATAAATAAACAGGCTATGCTTGCGAGTGAACTTCTTGAGAAATTGGCATCTGATGGCACGATTGACTCAGCAAAGGTTAAGGCAATCATTGAGGCACCTCAGGGAACCCAGGTGGAGATAGACAAGCAGCGTACCCTGGTAGAAGAACTTAGGGCTGAACTTGATAAAAATAAGAGCAACGAGCTTGTCAAACGGCTTTTGCCTGTAGTGGACTACTTGGTTAAGAAATCCGTCTGGATAATCGGCGGCGACGGCTGGGCCTATGATATAGGTTACGGTGGACTGGACCATGTGCTGGCTTCGGGTGAGAACGTTAATGTCCTGCTCCTTGACACAGAGGTCTACTCCAATACAGGCGGACAGATGTCAAAGTCAACGCCAAGAGGTGCGGTAGCCCAGTTCGCGGCAGCAGGTAAGAGATCTCCGAAGAAGGATATAGGTATGATCTTCGCCACTTATGGCAATGTGTATGTGACCAAGGTCTCCATGGGAAGCAGCTCTACTCATGTAGTGAAGGCGATGATGGAGGCAGAGGCTTACGATGGTCCGTCACTTATAATTGCGTATTCTCATTGTATAAATCATGGTATTAACATGACTACAGCTCTTGACCAGCAGAAAAAGGCTGTGGCCTGCGGGCACTGGCCGCTTTACCGTTATAATCCGGTACTTGATGCTGAGGGCAAAAATCCGCTCGCAATTGACAGTAAAGCTCCTACCATTCAGTTTGAAGAGTATGCCTACGGTGAGAACCGTTACCGTTCACTCAAGGCCGCAAATCCGGAACTTGCTGGAAAACTTATGGCTTTGGCACAGAATGATGTGGACCGTAGCTGGCGCATGTTAACCCAGAGGGCCAAGTCCCTGGAGCCACGGACAGAGGAAAAAGGAAAAAACTCTGAAGATGCCTGATTATCCAGGTTTGAACTATAAATATTAAGTAGAAGTAGTTGTTTTAACAAAAGGCTCACAGATGAAGACGATAGACAGATAGCCGACCACCTTGGTCGGCTACTTCTCTTTCAAGTAACATTAACCTTTGTGCTTGTATGTATGGGGATGTGTTTTTGTAGAAAAAGTCGTTTTACCTGAATTGTGAAGTCTAATAATGTTGAAAATAACTATCAACAGAAAATGGCAGGGAATCATTATTGCATTTCTGATTTTTGTCATAATATCTGTTGGTATTCTAGGAATCTATTCACTTCATACATCTCCCACCCTGCTTTTAAAATCGGGGCCTCATTTTCCAACTGAAGAACATAAACTCCACAAGATAGAAAATATAGAGGTGGATTCAACCTTTTTTCTAAGGCTTCCTGAATTTACTAGCCCAAAAGAAGAAGCCGTATGGTGGCAGGTACATAGAAAGGTCTATGGTCTTCTCACAAAAAGTAATTCCATAACTGTTGAGTTTAGTGATAAAGGAGTAGTCAATATAGGTGTTGAAAAAGCCGGGATAAGGATAATGCCATATCCTGATGTTCTGAAAAGAACTTCTCTCATATACCTTGTGGCACTCATATACGTAATAAGTGCTGTTTCGGTTTTTAAAAAACACCATTCAACAGCTGGTTTAATTCTTACTTTTTTTCTCCTATCTGCAGGCCTGTATTTTATAAGCTCTGCTGCTGTTGTAAATAGAGGGATAACTATTGATCCCCTTTATTTTAAAATACTCATATATTCCATATACATCTCAGGGGGCGGCCTTATCACTATTGTCCACTTTGCCTTTGTGTTTCCACGAAAAAAGAAAGTCCTAAAAAGATTTTCCTGGATACCATATACTTTATACATCTACTTTCTCATTACTATTATTGTTTATATTTCTGGCATTACGGCTTTTGGAACAACGTTTCCATTTTTCTGTATTAGTATTTTAATTATGATATGGGCCTTTACCCATTCCTTTGTAAAGGAGAAGGATATCTTTCTTAAAAAACAGATAATGTTAAGTTTTCTTGCGCCTATTATGGCCGCTTCTGTTTTCGTGATAATCTACCTTCTTCCTGGTGTGCTTGGTATGACATCATTTACAAGGTTTACCTATTTTGCCCTCTTTTCGCTTATAATTCCATTTGCCCTTCCGGCTTCAATGGATAACCTGAGTCTTTATGAGCAGCGGATAGAGGCAGAGAGGAACTCTTATATAGAAAAGGAGAATATATGTCAGGGCATCCATGATACCCTGATAAGTGATCTTACAAGGATCAAATGTTTGAGCGAGTTTGCGGCTAAAAACACACCTGGGCCCGAATCGATAATGGAGACCTTTGAAAGTATTCGGCAGACGGCGGTTAATAATATGGAGCAGCTTAGAAATTTTATCTGGGCGATTGATCCGGAGGAAGATACCCTTGATGATTTATATTCACATTTTAAATCGTATACAACAAGACTCTTAAACCACTTGGATATAGATATTGAGTTTAAACCTCTCTCTTCAGACGAAATTCTGCAACTCGAACCATTCTTGCGTTTTCATCTTTTCAATATATATAAAGAAGCAATTACCAATATTATCAAACACTCAAAAGCTGGGAATGTAGAAGTTGAGTTATCCCTGAATGATAAAGCCTTGGAGATGAAGATCTCAGATGATGGTGTGGGATTTAGTTCAGAAGATAGGCAGGAGTGTTCTTATGGAATTCAAAATATGAGAAAAAGAGCAAAGAAAATGGGTGGTGTACTTAAAATATCTTCAACAGAAGGGGAGGGTACACAAATTAATTTTATCTTGCCACAAAATGCATAACGAAGCTCTTTTTTTAGCAAAGACTTTTATCGTACATATTTTTTAATAAACTCAGATTACACTCAGATAAGGAGTCCAATAACTCTCTATGTTAGATGCGCTGAAATCAACAACTAAATTGCTCTATCAGTTTTTTGTTTTTTTTGTACTGGTATTTTTTATTCTAACAGCTTGTGGACCAACTGGAGAATCAGGTAACACAGAGGACATTGGAAACAATGGTAACAGTCCTGTGACATCAAATGTATTGACTAAATCTACCTCAATTGAGGAAGGAAGTCAGGAGTGCCCTAACGGCGGTAAAAAGGTTGAAATGGGTGTTGATGATAACGACAACGGTATTCTCGATTCGGATGAAGTTGATGATACTGATTATCTTTGCAATGGCAGTAAAGACGAAACAGGTGGTGGCGATAACGTATCTTATTCCATAGGTGGTACAGTGAGCGGTCTTTCTGGTGGAACACTTGCACTAAAGCTTAATGAAGATGAACAACTTGATGTTACTGCTGATGGCAAATTAACATTTTTAACGCTTCTTAATAACGCTTTAAATTATGACGTTACTGTTGCAACTCAGCCAGCCAGACAGACATGTACTGTTGTAAACGGCAAAGGAGTCATCTCTGGTGCAAATGTAATAGATATTCTGATCTCTTGTTCTGTTGATACCTACACTGTTGGCGGCAACATTATTGGTCTTGATGAGTATAAGTCTATTACATTGCAGAGTAACTGCGGCGATGATCTTGAGATTACTGCGGATGGATCATTTACATTCCTTACT
>CAYWZR010000021.1:0-17473 GCA_964462885.1 uncultured Nitrospirota bacterium | reverse complement strand
ACTCCCAGCATAGAGTGGTCTTTCAGCACTGGCACTGATATGATAAACGCGTTTATTAGGATATCTGGAAGATAAATAGTGTTCCATACTTCAAAACCCGGAACCTTAACAGGAGAACTGGGTAAAGAGTCCAGATCGATTAATCTTACTCCGAGAGAGTTATAGCCAAGTTGTTCTAAATTATCTAGCGTATTTCCGGTTCCTGATCCTTCGGCTACGGCTATTTCATTGAATCCGGCATTTTTAAGAGCACCAATAATCCCTGCTATAACGCGAAAATCTGTTGTTACCGGCGGCGGAGAGGGCCTTACAATATTGGGTTTCAGAATGATGAGAGTGTTAGCACTAGTTTTTGGAGGCGGAGGCGATTCATCTATCAAGCGGGAGGTGACCTTGCTTGCAGCCTTTGCAGGATCTGATGCAACCTCCCTGTAAATGTCTTGATGTAAAGTCAATCTTGGTTCCGGTTTTGCCAGTGTGAGTCCGGCCCTGCCGGTTTGATTCTGACCATGGTGGTTTGAGCTAGGCTCTGCCGGATCAGGACGTGGTCCTTACGAATATTCCCTTGACTATTTCGTTATCCAGCGCAAGGGTGGTTTCCTCGACCTGTATGACCATTGTCGGACGTTTTTGCATGAGGCGCACTGTACTGCCTGGAGCAAGGCCCATTGCTGTTAGTTTTTCGATATGAGATGTGTTCAGAAATGCCACGGAAGCCTTGGTGCCCACCTCCACATTACTGAGGTTAGTAATAAGGGGTGTGTATTTTTTTGAGAGCGCGGAGCAACATGCGCCTTTGGGTATGGGCTTTCCGTGCGGGCAAGCCGGTGGATGGCCGAGAAATGTGCAGAGCGCCTCTTCCACGTTCTTACTGATTACATGTTCAAATGTGCAGGCGTCATCCTCGTAGTTCGACAGATCCAGAACATCGTGAAAAAGCCGCTCTGCAAGACGATGACGTCTTACGATATCATGAGCTCTGTCCTCTGCATCTTCAGTAAGAACAGGAATATCACCATCAAAAGAGAGCATATCTTTAGACTCCAGCATCTCTACTGCCTCAGACGTAATTTTGCTGACAAGAGAGGCGCGGTCCAAAGATCCTCTCTCTCTCAGTTCCCAGAATGTCTCCAGCATTTCGTCGATAGTATCCGCATAAGCGCATTTATAGTTCATCCGCTACTCCTTTACTTTTTTCTGGCTTATAACCTGATTCCAGAAAATCTTATTATAAAGTTTAACGCTCCTCCAATGGCTATGGCAAACGACATAACGATACCAAGCATGGTCATAGCAGATTTCAGTCCTCTCTCCTTGATCATCATGAGCAGATTGGCAAGACATGGCACAAAAAGTGTTATTGTGACCAAAGCCACAGTAACCTGTATAGGGGTCAGCATGCCCTTCTTTGACATCTCGAAAAAACCGGCAGCTCCATAGTCCCTACGAAGAAAACCCATTATGAAAGCGTCGGTGGCTTCCTCTGGAAGCCCCAGAAGGGTTACAACTACAGGCGACATAACATCTCTAAGCTTAACCAATAGGTGAAATCTATCCAGAAAAAAAAGTGTGAGCGTACCGATTATAAACAGTGGCACCGCCTCTCGTAAATACCATTCGGTACGGCCCAGGGTTTTCAGCAGTACGTTTGACATTCGCGGCATTCTTATGGGGGGAAGATCAAGAAACAGTGCTGGTTTCTCTCCTTTTAGCACCATTGATGCAAGCCAGCCAAGTAAGATAAGCGTAGTTGTTATGCTGAGGAGCCAGATAACCGTAACTTTATAAGATAGAGAACTTAGAAGACCCATTATTACTCCCAGCTGGGCCGAGCATGGCACTGCCAATGCCAGCAGAAACGTGGCGATTACCCGTTCTCTTTTGGTTTCAAGAATACGGGTGGTCATTGTTGCCATTGTGACGCATCCCAGTCCCAGCACCATGGGCAGAACCGCTTTGCCGTTTAGACCCATGAAGTTAAATATGCGATTGGTCATAACCGCAAGCCTGGGTAGATAGCCCGAGTCTTCCAGAATGCCGAAAGCGATAAAAAAGGTTCCGGTTATCGGAAGTATTATTGCAATTGCATATGTCAGTGCCATAGTTATCACACCATAAGGGCCAACCAGAAGATCACGTATAAAGACTACCGGAATCAATGAGGCCAGACGCTCGGCCCACGGATTTAGATATGCGCCGAAAATTACTGTTTCAAGAAAATCCACTAGTACTCCTGCCCCAAAATCGCCCACAAAGAGCCAGATAGCATAAAGTACGGCTAATAGGATAGGCACACCCCATACAGGATGAGTGCTATAACGACCTATTAGTTGGAGTATTCTCCCTCCGCCTGGTTCTGTTTTAGTGACCACACTTGCAAATATCTGCTCTACTTTAGCCAGACGTGCGCTGCTTAACACTTCAGAGAGTGGACGTTCGAAATGTTTTTGTAAATTTTTAACTATGCGTTCTACCTGCCGTACCTCCTCTTCAGCAAGGTTGGAGGTGAGCCATTCATTCATCGCACCGGAGAGAATCATCAACGCCAACGTGCGCCCGGATATTGAGGCTGCTGGCAGTATGCAGGATATTTTTTCTAGCGCCTTTTCTATTCTTGCATCATAACTGAATGTCAGGGAGGGAATTTTAGGCGCCTGAAGGGCGGCCCTGATCTGGTTTACCCCCTTTTTCTGCGGCGCAATAGCGCTGATAACATGAACACCCAGCATGCTGGAGAGTTTTTTTGTATCAACCTGAATTCCACGGTCGGTTGACTCATCCCACATATTCAAAACCAAAATCATCGGCCTACCGGTTTCTGCCAATTGTAGAGTCAGCATAAGCGTGCGCTTCATATTCTTGGCATCGGCCACCTGTACGACCGAATGGAATGGGTGCTTTAGCAGAATATCCCTTGTCACGCGCTCGTCTTCACTCATAGGAACAAGACTGCTTGTACCAGGAGTGTCTATCAGGTGGTATTTTTTATCACCGATATTCAGATTGCCGTGCGTTACTTCCACCGTAGTGCCAGGATAGTTAGAGACCGTGGCATACTTGCCGGTAAGAAGACCGAAGATAACGCTCTTGCCTACGTTTGCGTTTCCAAGAAGAATCACTCTGTCTGAGTCTGACTTATCCTCTGCTACTTTATTCTTGTGGCAATGATCATGCATATTGTTCCTTCGTAATCAAATCAGTAGGAGCGAATCTTGTAATCGCTCAATAGATATTAAAGCAGTTTAATAATATCTCTTTACCGCTCTATTTATAAAGTTTTTTATAAAGTTTAACGTAACTCAACACAATTTAACGTAATTCAACATAACTGGCTGAGGATATAAAGTCTGATTAAGGAATTCTTAGACACGTCCGATACATAATGGATATAGGAGATAATGAAAGTATGGAAGATATGAGAACGTCAGAAACCTGGAGAATTTTCAGGATACAGTCAGAGCTTGTGGACGGATTTGAAACATTGCACAATCTAGGACCAGCCGTGACTGTTTTTGGAAGTTCAAGACTCGCTGTTGGATCTTCATATTACACTGCTGCTGAAACCGTAGCTGCAAAGCTCTCCAACGCTGGATTTGCTGTAATTACAGGTGGAGGGCCCGGCATTATGGAAGGGGCAAATAAAGGCTGTTGCGGCAATGGCTCGCAATCTGTTGGCCTTAATATTGCTCTTCCAACAGAGCAGTTTCCCAATAAATATCAAGATATTAGCCTCACCTTTAGATATTTTTTCGCACGCAAGCTTATGTTTGTAAAATACGCTATTGCCTATGTGATATTTCCAGGAGGTTTTGGCACTCTTGATGAACTCTTCGAGGCACTGACCCTGGTGCAGACTGAAAAAATCAGAAAATTTCCAATAATCCTCTATGGCTCTGAGTACTGGGAAGACATGATCAAATGGATACGTGAAAAAATGCTTGGTTATGAATGTATTAATGAGGAAGAACTTGAGCTTTTTTCAGTTGTGAACAATCCCGATGAGGTGTTGGATATCGTAGATAAACACCATAAAAACACTACCGAAACCGTACCCGGTGAACGCAGACGATGCAAATCCTGCGGCAGATAGAAGTCATAGAATTGTCAAAAAATCAGGGGAGAGGACACAATAGCATGAAAAGAATACTAATTGTGGATGACAGTATATCTGTTGGTCGTCAGCTTGGAAAAATTATTACCGGAGCAGAAAAAGAATTCGAGGTAATAGGCCATGCAAAAAACGGCGCTGAGGCTATTAAAATGCACCAGACAGAGCACCCTGACATTGTTTGCATGGACATGAACATGCCGGTAATGGATGGCTTAACAGCCTTAAGAACTCTTGTCGCCCTTGATCACGATGTCAAAGTGGTTATGGTTACGTCGCTCGGGGGAGTAGGGGAGAAGTACACCGAGGCGCTGAAGCTGGGCGCTAAAAATGTGATATCAAAGCCGTTTGAACCTGATAATGTGTTGCGGATACTACGGGAACTGTAGGGGTATATTGCAATACTCCCTTATCCATGGCGCAGAAAGGCAAAATTAAGGAGGTGTAATGGCGGTTAAATTTTTCGGTCAATTTATGGTGGAAAAAGGAGCGGTCTCCAGGAACGGTCTTTTGAAAGCTATCGAATTGCAGGAATCTACAAACCTTAAGTTAGGCGAAATGGCGCTCTCTATGGGATTCGTAACCAAGGAGGGCATCAAACGAGTGCATGAAGGACAACGGTTCAAAGACCTGCGTTTCGGCGATATGGCCGTAAAACTGGGTATTCTCACACAAAACCAACTGGAACAGGTTCTGACAAAGCAGAAAAATAACCATCTTTATATAGGTGAAGCCCTTATAAAAGTGGGGGAACTGACGGCTGCCGACCTACCGCATTATCTTGAAGAGTTTAAAGCGGACCAGGCT
Organism: uncultured Nitrospirota bacterium; assembly: GCA_964462885.1. Classification (GTDB taxonomy): domain Bacteria; phylum Nitrospirota; class Thermodesulfovibrionia; order SZUA-242; family SZUA-242; genus JALUUO01. Next base: position 12,558 of record CAYWZR010000021.1, on the reverse strand, counting down.
CCGTACATAATAGACAAGGTGGCCATTCCAGAAGGAGTGCCGAATTGCGAAATCTGGGAGATTTCTGCCGATCTGACCTATAAAATGTTTACACGCATTGTAGGGCTGACCTTCAGGCCGGGACAGTGTCAACTCGTTAAGCGTACCGAACAAAACGATGTGATTGTCGCCATAGACATGACAGGCCATGTAAATGGCTGCTACCTGCTCTCTGTATCTTCTGGTGTTAGGGAGTTCATTGCACGTGCGATTCTTCAGGATGACGATGTTTCGAACGAGCCCGACGAGGTCTTGAACGATACCGTAATGGAATTTATGAATATCGTGTGCGGAAACATAGCAGCCAAGGCCGCGCAACTTGGAAAAATTATAGAGATTGCGCCACCCGAAATAATCGACCAGGGAGAGGAGGGCGGATTGGATGTGCCTGCTAGAGGAACAGGCCTTAAATTTCCACTTTATGTTACAGATGAAAAGGTAGAGATAGGAATTTTTCTGCTGCCCTGAATTGGAATATCTAAGGATTATTTAAAAAACAGAATGTTTTGCCAGTTGCCATAAATTCAGAAATAAACCAAATTATTGTTACCACCAAATTCCGTTTATTCAGTAAAATACTATTTTTCTTCTTTTTAAATTAGATCCACGTCAATACCTGGCGGACAAAGAATCATAAAGCTCTAGGAAAAGCTTAACAAAACTGCTTTACCCATGACGTATGATCTGGTTTCGTCAGTGAGTTGCTTTCTGGATAACTGTTCGGCTACGGTAGACATGGGAATAAGTAAGTAATAGAATGTTTGTAATAAATTAATTAAAAAAATGTTTTAATAAAAACTGAATTTAGAATTACCAGATGATTTCATGAAGAACTTTCTATATCTTTTCTACAAATCCTTTCTGGATGTGGTTCCACTGGTTGGAGTTATTTTATTTTTCCAGCTTGCTGTCATTCAGGAATCCTTTGCTAATCCCTATAAACTGGCGCTGGGCACATTTCTGCTAGTCTTCGGGCTTTTTTTATTCATGCTGGGCCTTGATACAGGATTGTTCCCCCTGGGTGAGTCAATGGCTTTTTCATTTGCCGCCAAAGGGAATATTTGGTTGCTGTTGATCTTCGCTGCATCTGTCGGCTATTCAACCACAATAGCCGAACCAGTGCTGATCGCCATCGCTCAGAAAGCTGAGATAATGACCGATGGCAAGATAACGGCGTTCGCTCTTAGAAACATCGTCGCTATGGGTGTGGCAGTTGGTATCATTGTTGGAGTAATGCGAATACTTTTAAACCATCCTATACATTATTATTTTATGGGTGGTTATATTACTGTGATGTCCATAACAATGTTTGCTCCAAAGGAAATTATCGGCATTGCTTATGACGCCGGCGGAATTACAACATCTACAGTAACTGTGCCACTGGTGACGGCCCTGGGAATAGGTCTTGCAAACTCGATTGGTGGCAGGAATCCATTAATAGATGGATTCGGGCTTATAGCCTTTGCTTCTCTTACTCCCATCATAACAGTCATGGCATACGGCCTCATAATCATGTGACAACCGACATCTTTTATGATAGTTTTTTTACAGGATAGAATTCTTGATTTAGCCTCGGTCATACGGGACATAGCGCCAGTAGCAGCTGTTGTTTTGTTTTTTCAATTGCTGGTTCTGCGACGCCCCATCCCTAATCCCAAAATAATCGCTACCGGCTTTTTAGCTCTTATTGCCGGGCTGTATCTTTTCCTGATCGGCCTTGAAATGGCAGTATTTCCTATAGGCGAAACCATGGCCCACAGGTTCGCCCGACCCGGCAACAGAACCTGGGCACTGCTGTTTGCATTTTTAATGGGCTATACCACGACAATTGCAGAACCCGCCCTTTTGGCTGTAGCCAGAAAAGCCGAAGAGCTGACAGCCGGAGGACTTAAAAACTTTGCACTCCGAAATGCTGTAGCAACCGGAGTGGCAATTGGACTGACACTTGGAGTATGGCGTATATTTTCCGGCAGACCTTTGTGGCTGTATATTCTCGGAGGCTACGTTATAACATTAGTTCTAACATACTTCGCGCCCCGGCAGATAATCCCTCTGGCTTACGATTTAGGAGGAGTGACCACGTCCACTATCATGGTACCTTTAGTGACAGCATTGGGTCTGGGATTAGCAACAAACATACCTGACAGAAACCCATTGATCGACGGATTCGGCCTGATTGCCTTTGCAGCTGTCTCCCCGATAATATCGGTATTAAGCTACTCGATTATCATCGAGATTAAAAAAAGAAATCTAAAATTCAGGAGGTGAGACAACCATGAGATTCAACCTGATTATGACTATTTGCCCAACAGATAAACATAAGGATATTGTGGACGCCGCCAAGGAAGCCGGAGCCACAGGTGCAACGCTTCTCTCTGCAAGAGGCACTGGCATTCATGAGGCAAGCACATTCTTCGGGCTGACTCTGGACAAACCACAGGAAGCTGTAATAATGCTGGTGGAACACCACCAGAGTTCCAAAATAATGCAGGCTATTTATGATGCCGGAAACATGATAAAGCCAGGCAACGGCATCTGTTTTTCGCTTCCGGTGGAATCGGTTATGGGGCTTGAGAGCCAGCTTTCAGTCCTGAAAAAAGAAGCAGAGGAGTATATCTGACATTTTCCACTCTGCTACGATCAACATAAAATTACAGGTGGATAGACTGAAGGCTGAAAACTGCTAGAAAATCTACTTCATATTAAATGGCCTACAGTACGATCCTACCGCTTAAACAAATACCTGTGCAGTTACCAACCCTTAGAAGGAGGATGAGAAAAATATGGTTATCAAAGTGAAAGATGTGATGGCTACAGACGTGGTGACCATCGACGGTGGCGCGGCACTTCTGGATGCACTGAAACTAATGATAGAGAGAGGCGTAAAATCAGTGGTTATACCACCCAGAAGCGATAGTGACGCATTTGGTATCCTTACATTCACTGATATCGCTAAAAAAGTTCTGCCAGGCGATGAAAGGCTGGAAATGTTGAATGTCTACGACCTTATGACAAAACCCTGCCTCTGCGTTTTCGAGGACTGGAACATTCGCTATGCAGCCAAGATGCTGACAGACATGAATATATCAAGAGCTATTGTGAGCGATGGTAAAACCTTACAGGGCATCGTATCGCTTTTTGACATCGTCAAGTCGCTATCGGAAAAAATATCCAGATGTTGACATTTGATAGAGATAAGGAATCAGGGGGCAAAACGCTCTAATGCTGCTTTATTGCTTAGCTATAATCGCCGGTTTTTCCCTGTTGCTTTGGGGAGCTGAGCGCTTTGTACTCGGAGCTTCTGCAACTGCTCGTAATCTTGGCGTCCCACCCCTGATTATTGGTCTTACCATCGTGGGTTTCGGCACATCTGCGCCTGAGATTCTGGTATCCGGCGTCGCTGCCTGGAACGGTAACCCGGGCCTCTCCATAGGTAATGCCCTAGGTTCAAACATCACTAATATCGCTCTTGTCCTTGGTGTAACAGCAATGATCACACCTCTGAATGTGCACTCTGACACTCTGCGCCGAGAATTTCCGATTCTACTAGCCATAATGCTGTTTGCACTTCTGATCATGCTGGACGGCAATCTCAGCCGCCTGGACGGCACCCTTTTGCTAACCGGTCTTTGTGTTTTGATTTTCTGGTTAGTGAAACTTGGACGTTTAAAAGCCCGCTCTGACCCAATGGAGTCGGAATTCGAAAAGGAAATTCCAGGCGGTATGTCTACACGTGCAGGAGTTAGTTGGCTTGCAGCAGGTTTGATTTTATTACTGCTAAGTTCACAACTACTGGTATGGGGTGCAGTAAATATTGCGCATATTCTGGGTGTCAGTGACCTGGTCATAGGACTGACAGTGGTGGCCATAGGCACCAGCCTGCCAGAGCTGGCAGCCTCGGTAATCAGTGCGATTAAAAAAGAACACGAGATTGCAATCGGCAACGTGCTTGGATCAAATATGTACAATCTGCTGGCAGTCATGGGTCTCCCGGGAGTTATTGGCGCAGGCGTCTTTGACAGAGAGGTCCTGGTACGCGACTTTCCTGTTATGATCGGATTAACCCTGGCGTTGTTTGTCACAGCATACGGCTTTAATGGAACAGGGCGCATTAACCGAATCGAAGGCGCTATGCTCTTCATGGCCTTTATCGCTTACCAGGTTTTCCTTTACTATACAGCTTAGCAGTCTTAACTGTTTACGTTGACAAATACAGCTTCATAATGATATTTTTCCTATGTCTTTTCTAGGTCTGTTGAACCACGACCGTCTTCTTTGTAAAGACGATTATCGAGGCCCTGGGTGGGCCTTTTTATTTGTACTTAATTTTCAATTTGTAATTTGTAAAAACTTATTTTCTTGTTTGCTCTGATATCAAACATCATGAGGAAAAATATTATTTTTTGGAGGAATCCGAATGAAGGTTTTAGTAAGCGATAACATCTCATCCGAGGGGATAGAACTTCTTCAAGAGGCAGGGTTGTCGGTTGATGTCAAAACCGGAATGAGTCCTGATGAACTTATAAGCTGTATAGGTGAGTATCACGGTCTCATAATCCGCTCGGCCACTAAAGTAACATCCGAGGTGATTGATGCTGCTGTCAACCTTAAAGTGGTAGGACGCGCAGGCTCTGGTCTCGACAACGTAGACCGTGCTGCTGCATCACTAAAGGGTATAGTCGTAATGAATACCCCGGGAGGCAACACCGTAACCACAGCCGAACACGCTGTGGCCATGATTATTGCACTTGCCAGAAAAATTCCACAGGCTACCGCTTCCATGAAAGCAGGCAAGTGGGAGAAGAAAAAATTCATGGGCGTGGAGCTCTACAACAAAACCATTGGTGTGATAGGTCTGGGCGCCATAGGCAGCCAAGTGGCCAGAAAAGCACAGGGGTTTGAGATGACAGTTATAGCCTACGATCCATTTTTGAGTGATGAAAAGGCCAAGGGCTTAGGTGTTGAAAAAGTTGATCTGCCAGAGCTCTACAGCCGCTCTGATTTTATAAGTATACATACGCCTAAAACTCCGGAAACAGCAGGTATAATAAACAGTGAAACCATAAAGACGATGAAAGACGGAGTAAGGATCATCAACTGTGCAAGGGGAGGAATAATCAATGAAAAAGACCTCTACGATGCGCTTATATCCGGCAAAGTGGCTGGAGCCGCCATTGATGTCTTTGATGTCGAGCCGCCCACAGACAATCCCCTTGTTGGTCTCGATAACGTCATATGCACCCCACATCTTGGCGCATCCACTCAGGAGGCCCAGGTAAATGTTGCGGTTGCTGTTGCAGCTCAGATCGTGGATTATCTTGTACATGGAACCATACGAAACGCCGTAAACTTCCCGTCCATTCCAGCTGATCAGGTAAGTCGGCTTCAGCCATATATTAATCTTGCGGAACGACTGGGAACCTTTGCCGCCCAGATATTCGACAGCGGGGTGGATTCTATAGACATCGAATACATGGGAACGGCTTCGAGTATAAACACGGCACCAGTCACTATTGCAGCCCTTAAAGGATTTCTTACCCCTATACTTGAGGATACGGTTAACTTTGTAAACGCGCCTATTATCGCCAAGGATCGAGGCATTGAGGTGAACGAAACCACAAAGCCCGATGCAGGAGACTACCGTGGTCTGATCGCACTTAGGGTCAATTCAACCAAACAGCAACTGTATATTGCCGGTACGTTGTTCAGCAAAAAAGCTCCTCGTATTGTAGCAATTGACAACTACCCAACAGACATTATTCCAGAAGGCGAGTTGTTGTTTATGTTTAATGAAGACAAACCCGGAGTTATCGGTAATATCGGTACCCTCTTGTCAAAAAACGGTATTAACATCGCCCGCATGCACTTTGGCCGGGACTCAGCAGGCGGAACAGCTATATCGACCGTAAGTGTCGATTCCACGCCGTCACCAAAACTCATAGAAGAAATAAAAGCCATGCCGCATATTCTGTCAGTCAAGCTGGTGCTTCTGCCCTAGTTACGGAAAATGTGAGCGGAGGATTATAAGATGGCTAATATAATTGTAGTTGGCGCCCAGTGGGGCGACGAAGGAAAAGGGAAGATAGTTGACCTGCTAACCGAGCATGCCAGTGTAGTCGCCCGTTTTCAGGGAGGACACAATGCCGGACATACGGTGGTGATAGGCGACGAACAGTTCATACTTCACCTTATTCCTTCAGGCATCCTTCACGATGGAAAAGTTTGTCTTATTGGAAACGGAGTTGTAGTTGATCCTGCCGCTCTTATTGAAGAAATAGACGCCCTGAAAGAACGCGGTCTGAATGTTAACGGCAGGCTTTTTGTAAGCGACAACGCTCACCTTATAATGCCATATCATGTAGCAATCGACAAGGGGTCTGAAAAGTCCAAGGGCAAGGAGCGGATAGGAACCACCGGCAGAGGTATTGGTCCATGCTATGTGGATAAAATGGCTAGAACAGGTATTCGCGTAGGAGATCTTCTTCGTCCGGACGCCTTCAGGAACAACCTGGAGAGAAACCTGAAAAACATTAATTTATTGATGCAGCATATCTATCAATCAGAGCCTTTTGATACAAACGAGATATTCTCTGCATACATGAGTTATGCAGAGCAGCTTCGTCCTTTTATACAAGATACAGAGTACCTTGTCAGCAGCTACCTGGACGAGGGTAAGAATATCCTTCTGGAAGGAGCACAAGGAACTCTTCTGGACGTCGATCACGGCACCTATCCTTTTGTCACCTCATCAAGCCCTACCGCAGGTGGCGCTTGTGCCGGTCTGGGCATCGGCCCCACCCGGATAAACGGAGTTTTGGGCATAATAAAAGCTTATACCACTCGCGTGGGTGAAGGCCCCTTTCCAACTGAGCAAAATAATAAAACAGGAGAAAACCTCAGAGCAAAAGGCGGGGAGTATGGAGCGACAACAGGCCGGCCAAGGCGTTGCGGCTGGTTCGACGGAGTTGCCGCACGTTACGCCGTGCGCATTAACGGACTTACCGGGTTGGCTCTGACAAAACTTGATGTGCTTGACGATATGGAGGAGATAAAGGTCTGTACAGGATACACACTAAACGGAAGTAAAGTAGTTTCAGTTCCTCATGACAGTTCTGACATTGATGCAATAGAACCCGTATATGATACTCTGCCCGGTTGGCGAGAATCCACAGTTGGAATAACAAAGTTCGAAGATCTGCCTGATAAGGCCAAGTCGTATATCAGCTATATCGAAAACCTGGCAGGGACGCCAGTGGATATGGTATCTACAGGTCAAAAACGAGACGAAATTATAATAAGAAAAAATCCTTTTGCTCAGTAGGGAGCGTATTGCAATACGCCCCCCTACTGATTCTCTAACAGCTTCAGTCTACCAACCTGCCTTTTTATGATATAAATCATAGACTATTCAAACCTAACGATGTAAGTTTACTGCTATGAACACTCCAGGTATATTTTCTACTCAACCAGTACGGACCACAGAACGACAACCCTTGGAATTCACGGGAGAACAAATCGGTGAAATCGTTCGCTAACTTTATTATGGAGGAGATCAAATATGGTTATTGATAAAAGATGAGAAGAACAACTAAAAGTCCACAGATGGAAGCCTTTTCTTACATTGCCTGGGCATGGATTGGGGCATTTCTTGGTGTTGCTGCAGTATCTTACATTAATTACAATATTCTTGAAGGTACAGATTTTGTAATGGTTATAGGGTCTTTTGGAGCATCCGCTGTTCTGATATATGATGTTATTAAAAGCCCATTGGCTCAGCCAAGAAACCTGATAGGTGGACATATAATTTCAGCAATTATAGGAGTTACATGTTATAAGCTTTTACCTTCTCAACTTTGGTTGGCATCCGCACTGGCAGTTTCCACAGCTATCGCCATAATGAATATCACAAAAACTACACATCCTCCAGGTGGCGCAAGCGCGCTAATAGCAGTAATAGGTAGTGACAAAATACACAATTTAGGTTATTTGTATGCAATTATACCAGTTGGACTTGGAGCCGTTATCATGTTGCTAGTTGCACTCTTAGTCAATAATATACCAAAAGGCCGCAAATATCCTGACTTTTGGATCTGATTGACAAGGTAAAGAGTAAAAATACAATGTCTAAAAGATCTTGTCTAAAAATTATGATCTAAAAATATGGATATGGCAAATTCCATATTAGCACAAGGCATAATCTTGATACTGTAGACCGCGAATTAACCAGCTATTAATTTTCACAGTCTTTCTCAAATTAAAGCAATAAAACACCCACCAAAGCTTTTCACACAACAATTTTGACACAAAATCTACAAAAATGTAGCACTGTGTCACGCCCCCACTTCAATCCACCCCCCGCAAATACAGGAATTAACAGAATAAACAGATTGGCATGATGTTTGTATAGTTAAAACTATTAGGAGGAAAGAATAACTATAAAACCAGACCTTAGGTCTGGAAAATTATAATTCTTTTTATTAGGGAGGAGTACCAATGAAAAAAGTATTATTTGCAGTAGGATTTCTGTTTTTGTTTGCCCAGGCGTCGTTTGTCCATGCTACACCATCAACACAAATATGGATTCCATCAACGGATATTCAGGAGTTCGGAGTCGTTCATCTCGGAGTGGACAACTACAACACGCTGAGCAAAAACACAGGAACTGATGCCGGTAGTTCAATCGTAAATTACGGTTTGACCGTCGGTTTGCTTCCATCTGAAGCAGTAAGCGACAAGTTTGGCATTGAGGTCGGAGTAGACTGGAGAGAAGCATTTGACGACAACCTTTATTTAAACGCTAAGGCCGGTCTTTATGAAGATGCCATATTCAAGGGTTCTCCCTCGCTTGCTTTTGGTGGGTACGAATTCGGCACTAAAAGCAACTCAACCGATGCCAACATATTCTACGGTCTTGCGGCAAAAACATTCGGCGAAATAGGGCGACTTTCAGCTGGCTATTACTTTGGTAACGACAAACTCCTGGTAGATAGCAACGGCGCAAAAGATGCCAACGGAGTCTTGATTTCCTTTGATCGTTCGTTTGGAGAAAAGTTTTGGGGAGCCATCGATTATATGGGTGCCGAAAACGCTTACGGCGCACTCAGTTTCGGCATCTCCTACGCACTTTCGGACAAGTCCAGCTTTATCGTCGGTTATGACATCTACAACAGTTCCGACCTCAAAGACACTTTCACTTTGCAACTAGATATAAATTTCTAGGCAAAACATCCATTAAAAAGGTTTTAAATTTTATAAGGAGCAACGATTCATGAAACGAATACCTGTTTTTTTGATCTTGTTAACTGTCTTGGTGTTGTGGACCGTACCGGCCTTTGCAGAAGAGGCGGTCCAGCCCACAATCGAAGGCAATGCACAAGCTATAGCTGGTGTCCAGAAACATGCTGATTATCTATGGACACTCATTGCGGCATTTCTGGTCTTCTTCATGCAAGCAGGCTTTGCAATGGTGGAGTCCGGGTTTACCCGTGCAAAAAATGCTGTAAATATAATGATGAAAAACCTCATGGACTTTTCAATAGGTTCACTTGGCTATTGGGCGCTAGGCTTTGGCCTGATGTTCGGAGTATCAAACGGACTGTTTGGAACAACGAGTTTTTTCCTAAACGACTTTGCCACTGACAAAGATCCGTGGATATTTGCTTTCTGGATGTTCCAGACAGTTTTCGCAGCTACCGCTGCTACGATAGTATCAGGTGCAATGGCCGAGCGGACAAAGTTTGTGAGCTACCTGGCTTACAGCGTAGTGATCAGCGCAATCATATATCCTGTCTTCGGTTCATGGGCATGGGGAAGCCTTTATAAGGGGTCCGGTTGGCTTGAAGGAATGGGCTTTATAGATTTCGCTGGCTCAACCGTGGTTCATTCGGTTGGAGGCTGGGCCGCCCTGGCAGGCGCAATTGTGTTGGGACCTCGCATCGGCAAGTATGGATCTGACGGAAAAGCTAAGGCTATTCCCGGCCACAACATGACAATCGCAGCACTGGGAGTCTTCATCCTCTGGTTTGGCTGGTTTGGGTTCAACGCAGGAAGCACTACGGCAGCAAACACAGATATCGCCCTTATAGCCGTAACCACAAACCTGTCGGCAGCAGCCGGAGCAATATCTGCAATGTTCACAGCCTGGATAATGTTCAAGAAACCGGAAGGTTCAATGGCCATGAACGGCGCACTTGCCGGACTGGTGGCAATTACGGCCGGATGTGCGAATGTTACGCCTTCAAGCGCAGTATTAATTGGTCTTATTGCAGGTGTTATTGTGGTTGTGTCGGTGGTGTTTGTCGACACAACGCTCAAAATTGATGACCCGGTTGGAGCTATATCCGTCCATGGTGTATGCGGTGCATGGGGGACTCTGGCAGCTGGCCTTTTCAACAGTGCCGGTTTTTCCACAAAGGTTGTAATGGTACAGCTTATCGGTATCGGAGCGGCGTTTTTGTGGGTGTTTCCCGTCGCGTTTATCCTTTTCAAAATCATTAAATCAACCATTGGGTTAAGAGTCTCACCCGAAGATGAACTTGAGGGTCTTGATTTCAGCGAGCACGGGAATATAGCCTATCCGGACTTTCAAACACACCCATCTGCAAGTAATTCAGGACTTTAAAGGAGGGCTTCCATGAAGAAGATTGAGGCAATAATCAAACCGTTTAAGTTGGATGATGTTAAGGCAGCTCTTAACGAGCTGGAAATACAAGGCATGACTGTAACCGAAGTTAAGGGTTACGGTCGACAGAAAGGACACGTAGAGCTTTATAGGGGCGCAGAATATGACGTCACCTTTGTGCCGAAAATAAAGATAGAACTGGTCCTTCCGGAAGATATCGTAGACACAGCAGTAAGTAGGATAGTAGAAGCATCTAAAACCGGTAAGATAGGCGACGGAAAGATCTTCGTGCTGCCGGTTGAAAAGACTGTCCGAATCCGTACCGGTGAGACTGACCGGGAGGCCTTATAAGGGTTTATTATGCATGCATAATAAACCCCACTGAGCGATTTATCGCGAAGAGATGTGCTAAAATTTCAAGTTTAGTTGGTTCAATTGATCTTATCGGACCGATCAGTCTGATCGGTCCGATGATAGTGTACAGATCTATCAAAAAAACCACTCAACTTGGACTTTAGATAATAGCCGTTTAAAATCTACTCAACAACTAGGAAACCCCTTGGCAAGACCTAAACATATAGAACTCATAACCCTCTTGGAAATAAGCAAGGTACTTGCATCCACATCTCCCATTGGTAGAAGGCTCTACTCGGCCATGCGCATACTAGGTGAGTACCTTGACATGCATCGTGGAACAGTCACCCTTCGGGATCTGACTACAGGAGAACTCAGAATTGCCGCGGCATACGGTCTGACACGTCAGGAGATTAAACGCGGAAAATACAGAATAGGCGAAGGAATCGTGGGGAAAGTTGTAAAATCAGGTTCTCCGACAGTTATTCCACTGGTAAAAGATGAGCCGCTCTTTTTGGATAAAACCAAATCCCGTAGCGATATTCTAAAGAAAGACGATATCTCGTTTCTCTGCGTACCCATAAAAGATAAAGATGAGGTACTGGGAGTTCTAAGTGTAGACCGGCTTTTTGGTGTAAGGGTTACATTTGAAGAAGACCTGAGAGTGATGAAGATGGTAGCACAACTTATCGCCCAAACAGTCAGGCTTGAAAATCTTATCAGCGCCGAGAGGCAGGAAAAGGAATCGCTGAGACTGGAGCTTAAAGCCAAATACCGGCTGGGGAACCTTATAGGATCATCAAAAGCTATGCAGGAAGTTTTTCGGACTGTCCTGAAAGTGGCCAAGAGCCGGGCCACGGTTCTTCTTCGTGGAGAATCCGGCACCGGAAAGGAACTGATAGCCAAAGCAATATATTCACATAGCGAACGAGTCAACAAGCCGTTTATAAAAGTTAACTGCGCCGCCATACCGGAAAATCTTCTTGAATCCGAATTCTTCGGCCATGAAAAAGGCGCTTTTACCGGGGCGGTAACTGCAAAGAGGGGTAAGTTTGAAGCCGCAGACGGGGGAGCTATTTTTCTAGACGAAATAGGAGAGCTGGCCCCGCAGCTCCAGTCAAAACTCCTAAGAGTGCTACAGGAACGTGAGTTCGAACGTGTAGGCGGGACAAAAACAACAAGTGTGGATGTACGCCTGATAGCCGCCACAAACCGAGATCTTGAAGCAGGAGTAGCAAACGGATCTTTTCGGGGAGACCTCTACTACAGGCTGAACGTTGTTCCGATATTTCTGCCTGCATTGAGGGAAAGACTCGAGGATATCCCGATCCTTATAGAGCATTTTCTGAAACATTTTAACGAAGAAAACGGTCGATCAGTTTCTCTGGATGCAAAAACACTGGGAATTCTTACGAAATATCATTGGCCAGGCAATGTGCGGGAGCTCGAAAATACTATAGAAAGAACGGTCGTACTTGCCGAAAAAGATATTATTTCACCCAGCGAACTACCCATGCATATGCGCAGTACTCAGGCCACTGTGC
>CAYWZR010000020.1:0-17506 GCA_964462885.1 uncultured Nitrospirota bacterium | reverse complement strand
GAACCAGACTTTCCGAGCTTCTTTTTAACCTAATGGACTGCGGAGTTTCAGGAGAACTCAGGTTTACTCGTGGTTCGACTATTAAGAGTATTTTCGTTGATATGGGCAGTATTGTTTTTGCTGATTCCAACCAGGAGTTTGATACTTTTCCGGCGTTGTTGGTGAGGGCAGGCAGAATAAGTCAGAAAGATTTTGATAAGGTATGGGATGAGCACACGAAGTCGCCGGATGAAAGAATGGAAAAGTTTCTATTGGAGTTTGGATGCTTGAACGCTGGTGATATTGTCTCAGCCAATGCTTTCAGAACCAAGGAAATAGTTAAGGGTATTTTTGGCTGGTCTGAGGGTGAATTTGAGTTTTTAGAAGGCAAGCTTCCGCCGGTGGAAAGTTGCAGGCTCGATATCAGCAATGCTGATCTTATAGTTTCAGGGATTCGTATGAATTCACTGGACAGGCTGAAAAAAATATTGTTATCTATAATGGATATCCCGTTGTCTGTCAGTACGGATCCGTTGCATCTATTCCAGAGTGTTTCCCTTACAGAAGAAGAAAGGGCGATTATGAAACTTGTGGATGGTAGAACGTCCATTAATCAAATTGTAAAAAAATGTGGACTTACCGAGGAAACGGCTTTAAGTGCGCTAAGTGTTCTTACCGGTTCCTATTTGGTAGAACTTGGAGAATCCATATCTGAAAGCGAAATCCCAGAAGAAGAATCAATTTCAGCGGTGGCCGAGATCGAGGCCAGAATTGACAAAGCTCACTTTCAGCTTAACAGTAAAAATAACTACGAGATTCTGGGTGTGCCTTCATCCTCTGATTACAACGAAATAAGGAAAGCATACTATTCCATGGCTCGGGATTTTCACCCGGATTTGCATCACCGGTTGGGAAAAGGCTATGAATCAAAGTTAAATGATATATTTAGCAGGATAAACGATGCACATGACTTGTTGTCTGATGAGTCCAGACGGAAAAAGTATGATGAAAAACTCGAAGCCAAACGTCTTAAGTCTATATTGTCACCCAAAAAGGGGCCACGTTATAAACAGTCGGCAGGAGATCTTTACAGGTGGGGAAATATAAAGTATGGCAAAGAGGACTTCCCCGCAGCAGCAGAGATGTTTCGTATGGCTGTGCGGCTTGAGCCGGAAAAGGCACTTTACCATTTTGCCGCTGGTAAGGCTCTTTCTCTGATTCCTAAAAAGTTGAAAGAAGCAGAAGAGTGCTTTTTAAAGTCTATCGAAAAAGATCCCTACAATGCCAGATATCTTTTAGAACTTGGCAAGCTTTACCTTAAAGCGAGGCTGCCAACGCGTGCTAAAAAAATTTTCTTAGAAGCGCTTAGTGTAGACCCGGACAACGATGCTGCACGAAAAGGTATAGAAGCCGTCAATAAGGTTGTAGCAAAGCGGTAATTATATTAAGGCACTGATTAGCGCCCGAACATACGCGTAAGGCTGGCTAGCCGGTTTTGCAGTTCTTCCGAAAAAATATTGTCAGTACATCTCCATGTCCAGTTGCCTTCGGCCAGACCAGGCGTGTTCATTCTGCAGCTACCAGGCAGAGCCAGAACATCCTGCATGGGAGTAATGGCAAGTCTTGCTGTGGAAGACAAGGCGTAGCGAATCATTTGCCATGAGATTTCGTCTTCTTTATCATTGCACTGTAGATAATTGATAACCGTAGTTCTAACTTCCTTGGAAAGAGAGTTCAAAAACCATCCCCTGGTAGTATCGTTATCATGAGTGCCGGTGTAGACAACGCAGTCAGGTGTTGTGTAATTAAAAGGTAGGTACTGGTTGCCGGGGCCTGAGTCAAAGGCAAATTGTAAAACCTTCATACCCGGTAGTCCCAGGTTGTCACGAAGCATTTCCACATCAGGTGTTATCACTCCCAAATCCTCGGCGATTATTGGTAAATTGCTATTCAGGCTTTTTTCTAGAAATTCAAAAAGTGCTATTCCGGGGCCTTTTGCCCAACGGCCTTTTACAGCAGTTTCCTCTTCTGCCGGAATTTCCCAGTAAGCCTCAAACCCCCTGAAATGATCAACTCGAACTATATCGAGTTTTTCGAGTAAAAACCGAAGTCGTAATACCCACCATTCAAAAATCCCCCTGGTCGGCTTTCCATCCTGAGCGGTCCATTGGTAGGGCGGGTTGCCCCAGCGTTGACCGGTTTCGCTGAAGTAATCCGGAGGGACCCCGGCCACGTGTACTGGACTAAGAGTTTCCGGTGCCAGATCGAATAGGTGTGGATTGCTCCAGACGTCTGCACTGTCGTAACTCACATATATAGGAAGATCTCCGATCAATTCTATGCCCTGCGATCTAGCATATTCTCTTAATCTCCTCCACTGACTGTAGAAACAGTATTGAAGAAACACTTGATACTCTATTTCTTTTGAAAGCTTGCTACGCCAGTGATCAAGTTCCTCTACGTTCCTCCGAGCTATTTTAATTGGCCAGTGAGACCAGTCTTTCGTGCCCAGGTAGGTTCTTATGGATATAAAAAGGCAGTAATCATAGAGCCAGACGGCGTTGTTGCCGCAAAATTTGTCGAAGTCTTTATATAAATTGTGATTTTGTTGAAACCTGAAAAATGCTTTTTCAAACAGGAGGTTTTTTACATCTATTACCTGGCTGTAGGCAACCCTGTCCTCTGGAAAGCCGGAGAATGCATTCAGATCTTCATTGTCTAGCAGACCGTCTTGTATCAGAAGTTCCGGACTGATTAACAGGTGGTTTCCGGCAAAGGCTGAAAAACTCGTATATGGAGAGTTTCCAAAGCAGGGATCCGTGGGGCCATAAGGCAGTATCTGCCAGTATTTCTGTCCGGCACTTTTAAGAAAGTCTACGAAACGCAGTGCGCCAGGACCGAGATCCCCTATCCCGCAGGCACCTGGTAGGGATGTGAGATGAAGGAGTATACCGCTCGATCTGGGCAGTTTTGAAAAGAACCCTTTATGTGCATGTTGGTTATGGAGCATATTTAAGCATTATACACTTCTAAGAAATATCCTTCACCCTTCGCGACAAATTGCGCAACTTGGGTATAATGTAAGCACACGTGAGGCCGGTTATGAAAACAACAAATGTTATTGAATTATTTGCCGGAAGGTCGGGTCTGGGCAGAATGCGTTTGATCGCAGTCTCTCTTATTGTTCTTGTTCTGGTATCTTGTAGAGCCGAACAGCTGGATTTAGGGGACCGAAGTTTTCCAGGTCTTCTCCGAACCACGCGGGTAGATGTGCAGGAGGACGGCAGTGTCGACGGCCTGGTGTTGGCGGCAGAGCGTCATCTTGCGGTGTTGAAGCGGATACTTTCTTCTTCCAGCTTGTCTGTTGCCAACCGGCGGTACTATGAGACGATCCGGCAAATGACCGAGGATATCCTCGAGGCTGCCGGGCATCCGGGTTTTGACTTGTTTCTTCGTCAGCAGTTTGATTTCTTTCGTGCAGGGAAGCCGGGATCAGTTCTTGTAACCGGTTACTATACTCCTATTCTTTACGGTTCTAATGAGCAAAGTGAAAGGTTTCGTTTTCCGGTTTATGGCCGGCCTGAAGATCTGATAACAGTAGACCTTTCAGCTTTTTCCAGGGATGGGATGCTACGGGGAAGAATAGAAGGTCGAAAGCTTGTTCCTTATTTCACTCGTAATGAGATAGAAAGCTGGGATGCAAACCGTCAGAAACCGATTCTTTTTGTGGATGACAAGTTGGCTCTTTTTTTTCTGCATGTTCAGGGTTCCGGCGTGGTTGTTTTTGAGGATGGGAGCAGGACGAGGCTCAACTATGCCGCTGGTAACGGTCATACCTATAAAAGCTTGGGGAAGGCTCTTATACGGGATGGCGTGATTTCCAGTGCGGACATGTCCATGGAGGCGATATACGAATACTTTAAAAAACACCCTGAGAAAACTGACAAATATCTTCAGATAAATCCGAGTTTTATCTTTTTCGAGACGGCAAAGGACGGTCCTTTTGGAAGCACAGGGGCTGTTGTTACCGCAGGTCGTACCATTGCCGCTGATGCCAGTGTATTTCCAAAGATGGGAATAGCATACTTGCAGGTCAATATTCCTGCGGGAAGAAATCCGGACGGGTCTGTACGTCTTAAACCTTATAAATCTCTGGTTTTTCATCAGGATGCAGGCGGTGCGATAAATGGTGTGGATCATATAGACCTTTATTTCGGTGAGGGAGATAGTGCCGGTTTTCTTGCAGGGCATATGAAAGAGAGGGGCTCGCTTTACTATTTAAGGCAAAAATAGATCGCACTTTAATTGTTTGGACCGAAATCTAAAAGAAATCTAAAAGTTGAAACAAATCCTCAGTTTTTTATAAACTATACAGATATCTACGCAGTTTCTGTAATAAGGAAATGACTGATTACAATCTATGAGTTGAAAGGAGATTGAAAGATGAATATTCTAATCTTTGGTCCCAACGGCAGTGGTAAGGGGACTCAGGGGGCAATAATTCAGAAAAAGTACAAGGTCGCTCATGTGGAGTCTGGTGGAATATTTCGCCAGAACATCAAGGGTGGTACTGAGCTTGGAATAAAGGCAAAAGAATACATAGACAAAGGTGAACTTGTGCCTGATGGTATTACCATTCCCATGATACTGGATAAGTTGAAAGAAGACGCCTGTAGTGAGGGCTGGCTTCTGGATGGTTTCCCTCGGAATGTGGCACAGGCTGAAGCCCTTGACAAGGCGTTGAAAGACGCAGGACTCAACATTGACTATGTGATAGAAATTACGCTCGACCGCCAGGTTGCAAAAGAACGCATCATGGGACGAAGGCTATGCGTGAATGATAATAATCACCCAAACCATGTAGCGTTTGATGCTATAAAACCTGTTGAAAAAGACGGTAAGCTGGTATGCCGTGTCTGCGGTGGAGATTTAAGCACAAGGGCAGATGATCAGGATGAGACTGCAATAGGCAAGAGACATGATATCTACTACGACGATACAACCGGCACAATGGCCGCAGTCAATTATTTCAAAGGTCTAAGTGGTGTAAATGGTCCGAAGTTCATATCCATTGATGGATCGAAGTCTATAGATGAAGTTTCAGAGGCGATGTTAAGCGAGTTGAACTAAGTTAGTTTATAAATGCAGGTTTGTACAAAACAGCCCCTTCGAAGTTTTTCCCGAAGGGGCTGTTTTATCTTGAATCTCTTTTAGTAGGGGCTACTTTCTTAGCTGCCTGGCGGCTGGAAAGTTACTTTACTTTATTTACAGTTTTTCCGGGTGAGTTATGCCAAAGATCGATGCCTTTCTTAAAATCATGCAAGAACACGGGGCCTCGGACCTTCATATCGGTGATGGCTCTGTTCCCATGCTTCGTATTAACGGTGTTCTGGAGAAGACCAGGCACAAGGTGCTGTCTGTTGAAGAGGTGAAAATACTGATGTACGAACTTCTTACTGACACGCAGATAGATGGATTTGAGAGCGCCGGTGAGTTGGACGTAGCATATACCCTGCCGAATGTGGCCCGTTTCCGTATTAACATGTACAAAAAGCATGTAGGGCTTGGCGCTGCTTTTAGAATTATTCCCAATAAGGTTCCTACCCTGGAGAGCCTTGGTTTCCCAGATGTTCTTCAAAAAATGC
Source organism: uncultured Nitrospirota bacterium (assembly GCA_964462885.1). Taxonomy (GTDB): domain Bacteria; phylum Nitrospirota; class Thermodesulfovibrionia; order SZUA-242; family SZUA-242; genus JALUUO01. The sequence continues at coordinate 11,882 of CAYWZR010000020.1, read as the reverse complement.
TTGCTCAAAAAAGTGGTCTTATGCTGGTTACCGGGGCTACAAATTCAGGCAAGTCAACCACGCTTGCGGCAATGGTTGATTACCTTAACGAACACATGAACTACCACATAATTACGTTGGAGGATCCTCTGGAGTTCATCCACTCCAATAAAAACTGTCTGATAAATCAGCGTCAGATAGGGCAGCACAGCGGGTCGTTTGCAAGTGCTCTTCGCGCTGCTCTAAGGGAAGATCCTAACGTTATTCTTGTAGGCGAGATGCGCGATAACGAAACAATATCCCTTGCGCTTACAGCAGCCGAAGTGGGCCTTTTGGTGCTTGGCACTTTGCATACAAAGTCTGCTGTTCAGACAATCAGCCGCGTAGTTGACGTCTTTCCTCCAGACCAGCAGTCTCAGGTTCGCATGGCTCTGTCGGAAGTTCTGATAGGAATATGTTGTCAGCAGCTACTTAAAAGAGCGGACGGCACCGGTCGTGTGGCGGCGCTTGAGATCATGGTTCAGACATCGGCCATAAGTAATTTGATACGGGAAGGCAAGTCGCATCAGATTAACAATGCGATAGTTACAGGCAAACAGCTTGGCATGCAGCAACTTGATCAGCAACTAAAGGACCTTGTAGCCCGTAAGGTGGTCACTGCGGATGAGGCGGCGCGATGTGCTGAAGACCCGCAGGCGATTCTTGCTTTCGGACGTAGCTCCGGCTCTTCGATGACATCGGCGCAAGTCGCAAAGAAGGTGTATAAGGTGTAATGAAGACGGTAAGACTTGACGAAATACTGCTTCGAAGCGAACTTGTCACAGAAGATCAGATAAAGCAGGCCCTTATGCGCCAGAGATCCCGTGGAGGAAAACTGGGCTCGCACCTGCTTTACTACCGGTTTATTTCGGAACAACAACTGGTTGATGCATTGGCTGAGCAGTTTAGTATTGACGGTGTGCAGCTTGGAGAGCGGAATATTGCGGACGATGTTATAAGTAAAATTCCGGTGGAGCTTGTGGAAGAATATATGGTTTTTCCATTTAAGTTTGAGCCGGAAACAAATACGCTTTCGGTTGCAATAGCCGACCCCGATGACGCGATTGCTATTTCTGCTGTAAAACGTTTCGCCAGAGTATCAAAGGTTATTGCTCATGTAGCTCCTGAAATAATCCTTCGAAATTTAATCGTATCCCATTATCACGGAAGGGTTCGGGAACTCTCGATGGACCAGATAGTAAGTCTACCAAACCTTTTCGAAGAGGAAGTCTCCTCCACGGAGACTCAACAAAAAGAGGACTCTGCTTTTGATGAGCCGGGATCTGTTCCCCAGCAGCCACTTAGGAAAGTACTAATGGTTACTGGCCAGGTTTTTCTTAGAAATTTTCTGCCATCCATATTCGAACGTGATGGATTAGAGCTTACCGTCGTCTCTGGCCCGGAGCAGACGGCAGCGGCTCTCTCCGAGTGTTTCTACGAGCGTGTCATTGTTTCAGAAGATGCAGAAGAGATGTTTAATAAGGTCTTTGCCGGTGCTGCTACTACTAATTCACCGTTGCCGGAGATTTCAGTCTTCAGCACTATTACCAGTGCTCTCATGGATAGTCCTGTGCCTTACGACAAGATGTTTTCCAGTATGCTCAGATCAGTGCAGCTTTTGGCTGATTACCGCTGTTCCGCGTTATCCTGGCAGCCGCCCTATGCTCTAATCTCAAACGACATACGGGAAATCGGACGTTTGCTTGGACTTAGAGGCATAGCTGTAGATGGCTTACAGTTGGCAGCCCACCTTCTTGTGCCTTCTGAGAAATCTTTTGAAAAAACTTCTGAAAAAACTTCTGAAAAAATTTTAGGAACTGAAAAAGAAGCATCTGCTAGTACCGGAGAGGTGATATCAACGCATTCTGATTCCGGCCCTTTCCAGAACCTTAATGATTCCATCCAGTTGGCGGAATCCATGAATTTCTCCTGGAACATTCCGGCATGTATTGAGTCTTTTGCCGGGCTGCTTGACGGAACTGGCTCTTTAGTGGACTTGGACCTGTTTGATGATACCGGCTTTGCCGCTCAGATTCTGGCTCTGGCATGGTATCGGCATTATAGTTTTAGGGATGTTCGAAGTAGTAGTCCAGAAGCTGATTTTGACGAGATAAAGTCAGGGCTCAGGAACCAGGCAGGACGTTTAGCAACCTCTTCTGTGATCGAAAGCTATATCGTAGTCCTTGAACGAATTTTTAAGCAGCATGCTTTTGGTGTCGGCAAGAACATCTTTGTTGTGGGAAACGTTAGAAATCTTTTGGCCAATTTTGTTAACGAACTGAAGAGGCATGGCTTTAGAACGGTTGAGATTCCAGATATTGCAGAAGTGCGGCATTTGTACGAGCGCCAGCACCCTGACGCCGTGCTGGTCAACTATGACAGTTCTCCTGCTTTGGCTCTGGAATTAGGACGTCTGGTCATGCAGGATAGTATGGGTGCTGGAGTTGCACTGTTTGCTCTTACGGCAAGCGCTGACCCTTCGCTGATTATGAACCTGATTGAATCCGGTTTTAACGATGTCTTTGCCCCTCCATTTAGCAACGATGTAATAGTTGCCAGAATCTCGAAAACTCTTGCTACTTCACTAATAAAAAATTCTCAAAAGGACCAGTCATCCTCCGCAGCCCAGAGGGGCTTTAGCGCTACATTCAATGAGTTGTCCTTTCTTGACCTCATCCAGGCGTTAGCCGGAGGATTAAAAAATGTGTGCATATGTCTTGAACGAGATACTGGTGAGACGGCGAATATTTACTTACGGGAAGGCAGGATGGTTCACGCTGTTTGCGGCGATACTACAGGAGCCGAGGCCGTGTACCTGGTTATCGCCTGGCGCGATGATGGAAGTTTCGTAATCGAGCCTGTAACCGATTTTCCCCCGGATAACATTTCGGCACCGAATGACTCTATCCTTCTGGAGGGTTGCAGAATTCTGGATGAATCTGAAGGTTAGAAAAAATTGTTGCACAGTTTTATCGAGTTTTGTCATTTGACATAAAAGTGCAGGGGGAGCGTTGATGACTGGATTTTCGTTTGCTTTCGTGACAAATGTTAATCAATCACATGGTTTGATAAGTAGTTTGTTTGTTATCTGCGTTCTGCTTTTGTGTAACGTAAATGGCGGTAGCCTGCCCTAAATTCATATGGCTATAGCATATTTAGATGTGTTGCTGAGTGCTAACCCGTGCAGAGAATTATAAGGAGAAATGATATGCTTACAAAAGATAAAGATATTGCCAAGCATGTAATCGATACTTTACCAAAAAATGCAACCATGGATGATATCATTCATGCATTGTATGTTAAAACAAAGTTTGATCATGGTGAGTCTGAAATTCGAGCAGGAAAAGGTATTTCACACGAGGAAGCTAAGCAAAGACTAGAAAGATGGGTAAGGTAACTTGGGCTCCATCCGCATTAGCAGATGTTGATTCTATCGCAGGGTATATTGCTAGAGACTCTGCTGACCAGGCTGCTCTTTTTGTTCTTCGATTATTTCAGGCTACAGATCGTTTACAGGAGTTTCCTCTTTCTGGGCGTATAATACCTGAAATTGGCAAACAATCTTGCCGTGAAATTAGTTATGGTTCTTATCGCATTATGTATAGGTTTGATAACAATGAAGTTTGGATTACTGGAGTTATACACGGTGCGCGTAACTTATAAAGACTTTGTGTAGAGGTTGATAATTTTATGAAAGCTTTGCTCCTTTCTGTTAGAATTTTTGTATCAACTCTCATAATTTATCACTAGAATCCTTCAGTCTAAACACCTAAGCAGTTTTACTTATGTCCAACCATTCCGCTTCTCTACCCGGCTTCTCAGGTGTTATGCTGTTTGATCCGCTTACGGATGGGCATCATGCGGAATACATAGAGCATCTGGTCTGCAAGTGGTTGGACGAGGGAATTAAAAAAACTCTTTATGTCGTGGTTTCTGCTGAGTTTCTAACAAAACATTGCGATGTTGTTTTACTTGCATCAAACAATGTAGACCAGAGGGTAGAGTTTATTGCTATTACCCCTAGGGAGATGGACTCTTTACAGATAAAAAATAGTTTTAGTTTTTTTTCAAACTTATCGTTTGTTTTTAACGCTATTGCGCAGTGGCGCTTAATCTGCCGCTATGCCAGGAAGCTTAATGTAGATCACTGTGTTGTGATGTATATAGATTGGATCATGCAGGCTCCTATGGTTTTAGGTTTTAGGTTTCCTTGCGCTGTGTCGGGTATCTACTTTAGACCTACTTTTCACTACCATTCATTTTCAAATTCAAACTATATCTCTACCTGGAAAGACAGGTCAAGGGCCTGGAGACAACGGTTTTTGCTTCTTCGTACTCTTCGTCATCCAGATCTTAAAATGTTGTTTTGTCTTGATCCCTTGGCAGTTGAGTTCATAAACAGGTATCAAATATCTCCACGAATTATCTATCTTCCAGACCCGGTTAAGAAATACAAAAACGAAGATGCTATCGTTAAACAGTTAAACTCATCATTAGCGATTGAGCCGGGCAGGAAGAAATTATTACTACTTGGAGCGCTTGGAAAAAGGAAGGGAGTTTGTCCATTGTTAGAGGCCATTTCCCTGATACCTTCTAATCTGTGTAGCAAAATTTGTCTACTACTGGTTGGAGCTGTTGATGCCGAAGAATATGCTAACATCAACACTCAAATTGAAAAACTGAGGAATAATACATCTGTTCAGATTATACTGCGAAATGAGTTCATAGCTGCTCAGGATGTGCAGCCCTATTTTAGGTTGGCTGATTTAATCCTGGCGCCTTATCAATACCATGTCGGGATGAGCGGGATTCTGGTTCGGGCAGCGGCCGCCGGAAAGCCGGTTCTTTCGTCAGACTACGGTCTCATGGGAGAACTTACGCGTAGACATACTTTGGGATATACCGTGGATTCTACAAAGCCGAAAGAGATCGCCAAAGCAATCTCGCATTTTCTAACAGAAAAAAAGAAAAGTGTTGCAGATACTCAGAAAATGGCCGGGTTTGCGGCACAAAATACAGCCGACAAATTTTCACAAACAATTTTTGAATGGATTTGATTGCAGCATAACAAATATATCTGCATCTAAGCTTTGCCAAGAACTTTATTAAACAATTTAAGATATTGTTCTGCAACAAGTTTTAACTCAAACTCCTGCTCAACCTTTTGCCTTGCATGGTAGGATAAGCGTTGCCTGCGATCATTGTTGTCCAATACCCATGCAACTCCTTCTGCCAAATCATCTGTTTCAAATGAGCGTGCCAGATAGCCGGTAATTTTATGTTCAACCATATCCGGCGTGCCCCCGGTATTAAAAGCCACGCAGGGTGTGCCGCAGGACATAGCCTCCATTACCATATTAGAAAGGTTTTCCTGGATTGAGGGTAGAATAAAAACATCAACTGCCGAATAAAGAATCGATAAACTTATGTCGTCATGTAATGTTCCAAGATAGCGTGTCTTCAGTCCAAAGTCAGGCTGGTTAGCAGGTTCGGATGAGCCTAAAACAACCAGTTCTGTTTTAGCTGTCGAATCCTCTTTTGCTAATTTATGTAACGCATTCTGTAAGAAGTGAAACCCCTTTCGCTTATCACTTGTGCTGTGCATTGCTCCAAACAGTATGAGGTTTTTATCCTGAGGCAGCGATAAAATATTTCGTGCCTGATTTTTATCGGTTGGCTTAAAATATTTCGTGTCCAGTCCATTTGGAATTACCTCAACTTGCATCTTACCAAACAAAGAACTGTTTTCGGCACACCTTGCGAGCCATTGACTGGGTGTAACAATTGTAAGGTTTAATTTCTGCCATGCTTTATGTTTGCGTTTCCAGACCCACCTGGATAAATCCCAGTCTTTTGATGATCCTAGGAGCCGGCATTTTCCACATTTCTCTTTGTAGCGGTCGCAGCCATCATTATAGTGACATCCTCCTGTAAAAGCCCACATGTCATGAAGTGTCCAGATCACAGGCTTATTAAATTGAGCTATTGCTTCTACTCGTAAAAAACCATTGCAGATCCAATGTAGATGCATTATATCTGGATTTTGTAATAATATTTTTTTGGTAGGGTATCCAGAGATATACGCAGGGAAAAAAATCCCGGGTTTTTTACTCTTATAACATTGCAGTGGTAACGTGTCTAGCGTTGGACTCAATCTTTTAATGATGTTTTCGGCTTTTCCGACCGGGCCGATAATAGATGTATCGTTATTTGTTTTTTCGTGAACTAACATCTTGCTTGCAACTCCGACTGTCTGCAATCCTTTATGTATCCGGTAAGCAGCACGGGCAGCACCTCCTTCTGAGTCTGAGGTGTTTAGAATGAGAGGTTTCATATCTTACTTGTCCAGTCGTCAAAAGATATATTTGTCAAATTTGAAAGTTTTTCGATATCATCTGTATATGTTTTCATTAATCTTTTTTTTGTTTCAATACTTAATTTAGGCGGCCTTTGTTTTTGAAATCCCATTGTTACAAGCCAATCTCTGGACTGTTTGGTATTGTGACTGATAGAAAAATATGCATTGACTACTTTGTTTGCTCTGTTATTTATTTTTCTGAGTATAAATTGAAGTTTAGGTGAATAAACATCTTTTGATTTATTGTGAATTTCAGGCAATAAATCATTCGTGTTTATATTCAGGAATGAACAGATTTGATCATATGTTGCGTTTAAATTATTTTTGAATAAATCGAATTTGATTACTAAAACGTTACTCCTAAAAATATCAATATATCTTTTTACTTGCTCATAGTACATGCCTGAACGTAAATACAGGTAATTGTAATAATATTCCGGTTCAAAAAAATTTGGTATTTTCTTGTTGATTCTGTAGTTTTCCAGGGCCAGGGCTTTTTCAAATGTGCCTGCATATTCATAACCGTCCTGAATCATCCAGCAATAAAGTGAGTAGGCTCTCTCGGCAGGATTCCTTAATATTATTATTATTTTAGCCTCTGGATTAAAATCATATATGCTTTTGGCACTGGCAGGGTCGGTTAGATAAGCTGTAGATGCTTCGCCTATAAGTTTATGACTTATGGTTGCTTCTTTAAAAATATTTAAATATTCCTCTCGAGTCATTGAAGCGTTTTTTTTGAGTGGTGAAAAAAAGGCCGGTTCTTTGAAAAACTCATCAGCCGGCATGAACACTTCTTTGTTTGCTTTTAAGTACTGCCATAAAGAGCTGGTTCCGGATTTTGCTGCGCCAACTATAAAGAAATTCGGTGATGTTAGCTTCTTCATAGTTTTAGTGAACTATCTTCATTTTTTTTCCGATGAGATTAAGAACGTATTTATCGTCGTCATCCAGCGTAAATAGTAGCAGAAAAACAGTGTAAGCCGTAAGGAAGATAATAGTAAATCCCATAGAAATAAAAACGCTCTGTTCATAAGGGAATAGTTTTCCAAGACCATATACTATTGAAGCTGCCAGTATTCCTGATAGAATCGGTTTTATAAAGTTCTTCTGATACGGATGAATTCTTTCGAAGTAATATAACTCAAGAATTCGTATAACGTTTAGAATTATGATTGAACAGGCAGTGCCCATGGCTGCGCCGATGATTCCATAACTTGGAATAAGAAGTAAGTTCATTACTATGATTGTTACACATAATATAGCTGAGTTGATCATATTTATTTTTGGTCTGCCAGACATTTTAAGAATATAGCCCACAGAACCGGTAGCGGCATCAACTAATTTGCTGAATAAAAGAATTAACAACACAGTGGCACCTGCCACGAAATCCTGCCCGAAAACACTCAATATCGGTTTGGCAAAAAGAGCTAAAATCAAAAATATTGCAAAACTTATGGTTAGTATCCATTTTGTGACTGTTTTAAAAAGTTTTTCCAGTGTTTCTTTTTCATTCCTGCTGTAGAGATTAGAAATTATGGGAGCGAAGATCATATTAAAAGCCGTCAGTGGAATGATAACCATAACACCCAGCTTGAGTGCAATACCGTAGATTCCGATATCAGTAGAAGGCACAAAGTAACCCAGCATCAATATATCAATATTGGCTGTTAAAGTAAAAAAAACTCCCTCAAAAAAAAGTGGTGATGAGAAAGTTACTATTCGTCTTTTTTCAAAAATAGCACTTATTTTGTGGTTTAAAAAAACATGCCCGCTTTTTTTAAGGTAATAAAACGCCAGGGCGAACACGAGAATATTTGATAACACTGAAGCCCATAAAACGCCCAGAAGCTTGAATCCAGAGACAAAAAGGACCAACATAAAGATGAGCCTTGATAATGGTTGGGCTATCATGTCGATAGAGGTTTTGAGCTTAATAAGTTGTAGGCCCTGTAAGCTGGTTAGATAAATACCAGCCACAGTAAAAAATGGAAGTCCCACTGCGAGTATTCTTAACCCTATTGTAAGGCCGGGTTTATGAAATACCTCTTTTGATAAAAGTGGAGCCAGCCAAAAAAGAGCTGTTCCAACTATAAGACTGGTCATTAAAGTCACTCTGGCACAGAATAAAATACTGCCTTTTACCCGTGCAGGATCATTTTTACCAAAATATAGTGAGACGTACCTGAGTACACCCTGGTTCAACCCTAATGTTGCAATGAGATGACTTAAACCAAAAATTGAGCTTGCAAGTAAAAAAATGCCGAAGTTGTCCGTACCGATAACCCTTGTAGTTATAATGCTGGAAAAATATCCGATAAGATACGCAATAAGAATGCCAATTCCGCTGTAACCGGCATTTTTTGCTATTTTAGATATTTCGTGTTCAAATAAAGTTTCTTTTAGTTGTTCTCGGGGTGGGGAGTTTCTCTTCATTAGTAACTGCTCAGCCACAGATTTATGCAGATTGTTAATGATACTTTCTGCAATAACGTAACTCCTGAAAATTATAGAAAAAATGATTGACTAAGTCAATTTATTTACGTATTTACTAACGATAAAAATGTTTAAATTAAACAATTTCAGAAAGATACTCTCTCAGTCAGTGAATCTGAATTCCATGACTATTATCTTTTTTGTTGCTTTGTCTATACTGATGTTATTTAATCATGAACCTTATAGAGATGAAGCAACTCAGTGGTTAAGAGCCAGAGACTGTCAGAACTTGAGTTCTTTCGTAGGTTTTTTTGGTTATGGCGGGCATATGGGAATATGGCCCTTAATTTTGTTTTTGCTTGCAAAACTAGGGTTGCCTTATATCTCCATGTCGATAGTACACTCTTTACTGATACTGGCTGCAATTATTGTTTTTCTCCGTCATGCTCCCTTTTCGAAACTCCAGAAGAGTTTATTTGTTTTTGGCTATTACCCCCTTTATGAATATAATGCTATTGCTAGAAATTATGTTCTTTCTGTGCTGTTTTTGTTCTTGATTGCTATGCTGTATAAAAAACGCTTTATCAAACCTGTACTGTATTCGTTTTTTATATTGCTATTAGCTAATACTAATGTACATGCTTTATTTATAGCAGTAGTGATAAGTTCAGTATATATTTTAGAGCTAAAATCTCGTCAAAAAATTCATGTCAATAAGCGTAATTTAATATCTATTTTAATAATAGTTGCCGGTATCTCACTTGCAGCATACCAACTCTTGCCTCACCATGATCAGAATCCTGATACAGCTCGTTGGAATTTGGATTTAACTGCCGATCATATCTCTGCTATGCCTCGTGCTATTATTGGAGCTTTTTTGCCGATTCCAAGACTCAGAATCGGCTTTTGGACACCTAAGCTGATGGGCTCCCCTTTAAGTTCGTTACTTCTCTTAGCTGTTCCGCTGTTTTTATTGTCCTGTTGTTTTTTTATAAAGAAGCCTAAACCATTGTTGATATATCTTATTTCATCTATTGGTTTATGCTTTTTATTCTTTTTGAAGTATCCGGGAGCTCTTCGACATCATGGGTTGATATTCATGGTTTTTATATTTTCTTTATGGATTGCTGATTCATATAAAGACGAGGTGTTAATTAAGTCAGATCTCCTAAAAAAGCTATTTAAACAAAAAAACTTAAATTATTTATTTACCGGATTACTGCTTCTACATATAACAATATCGCCTGTTGCTTTTTATTATGACCTGAATTATGACTTTTCTGCAGGTAAACGAACCGCAGACTTTCTCAAGAAAAATAATTATCTAAATGATGATACCTTTATCGCAACGTACTGGTCTCCATTTAAGACTCCAATATTGCCATATTTACCAAAACCTTATTCTCAATTTTACTTTGTAGGCTTTCAAGGGTTTCGTAGTTTTTGGATAGGAAATATAGACTATTTTGAATCCCAAAACTTGACTGTAGATGAAATTATTGATAGAATTAATGCTGCAATTAAAAACAAAAAATATAATTCAGTACTACTAATTTTGGGAAAGAGAATGATAGATAATGGAGTAGACAGAAACGAAGCTTTTTCTGAAAGGTACAGACTAATTGCTTATTTTGATAAAACTATAGTGTACGAAGAATCCATGTATATATATAAATTAAAGGATTCATTTCTATTAAATGAAAATTAGCAAAGCTGTATCAGCTCTATATAATTATCATAGGTATGGTTTACTTGGAAGTTCTATCAGAATAGACGCTTCAAGTATCTGTCAACTTAAATGCGCTGCATGTGTCAGAACATGTACTGATAGCAAGGAAGATTTCGAAACTGGAATTGGCCAGGGTTATTTAAGGTTTAAAAACTTCAAAACTATTATTGATAAGAACCCTTGGATTAAGAGCGTTGAACTCTCAAATTGGGGCGAATTATTTTTAAACCCTGAGTTAATAGATATTGTTAAATACGCGTACGATAAAAAGGTGTCTTTATCTGCAAATAATGGAGTTAATTTAAACACAGCCAGTGAAGAAATACTTGAGTGTCTGGTTAAATACAAGTTTAGATCGATGTCAGTGTCTTTGGATGGAGCAAGCAATCAAACATATGAAATTTACCGGGTTGCAGGTAATTTCTCAAAGGTAATAGAGAATATAAAAAAAATAAATTATTATAAGCAAAAGTACAATGCTGAGTTTCCATCTATACAATGGCAATTTATAATATTCGGTCATAATGAGCATGAGTTACCACTTGCAAAGCAAATGGCTGATGAATTTAATATGTCTTTCTGGGCAAAGTTAAATGCTCAAAACTGGGACCCTTCGTATTCTCCTGTTAAAAATAAGGAATTTGTGATGAGAGAAACTGGTGGCGAGATTACATCAGTAACTGAATTCGAAGAGAAGTACGAACGGAATTACGATAATCCATGTTATCAATTCTGGTTTGACCCTCAAATAAACTGGGATGGCAAATTGCTTGGATGCTGCCTTAATATACATTCTGATTTTGGAAATGTTTTTGAATCTGGCTTAACAGAATGTTTAAAAAGTAGTAAGTATGTTTATGCAAAAAAAATGTTGCTGGGAAAGCGGAAGCCGAGAAATGACATAGTCTGTGTAAGTTGTCCTAAGTTCAAAAATAGGTATCTGCCTAAAAAGCTTAAGCTTCTCTCCAGGCTCGGTCTCATTGATTAAACGTTTGGACACTAGTGAGCCATAGTTGTAAATGAAATTTTCTATTATAATCCCAGCCTATAATGAAGAAGAAGCCATTGAGTCTATAATAAATAGATGTCTTGATGCACGCAACGAAATCATTAATAAAACATTTATTAATGATGTTGAAATAATAGTGGTCTCTGATGGTTCAACTGATAGCACTGTTGAAATAGCTAAAAAATCAGTGCCGAACATTTTACTTATATCCTATCCTAATAACAAAGGCTATGGCAGGGCGATAAAAACAGGCTTTGAAAAAGCCAGCGGCGATATAGTTGCATTTTTAGATGCTGACGGCACCTGCGACCCACGCTACTTCATAGATATGT
>CAYWZR010000019.1:0-17951 GCA_964462885.1 uncultured Nitrospirota bacterium | reverse complement strand
GAACAACTGATATGAAAAAAATCATGAAAATCTCTCTCTTATTTATTAATTTGAGGGCTGACCCTCTATCATCTTCACTGTTCTTGTAAGATGATATATCCACAGCACCCGATACAGGTAAAGCTGGAAGCCATCTCTAAAAAAACTTATAAATGTTGTGGATGTATGCGGGATAGAGTTTGCTATAATGCTATAATGAAATCGAATATGCCTCAAGAATAGTTACTTATGCGCACATATATACTACCTTCCCGAGGAGTAGTTTGGGAAATTGTTCTTGTACATTATAACTTCGATCAGGTTTATACCATTATCAAACTTAGCTTCATCCAGAACGTGATCTATATCCTCCTGCGAAGTCACCCGCCAATGATTTATACCAAAGGAGCGTGCAAGAAGTTCATAGTCAGGATTCACAAAGTCGCAGGAAATAAACCGATCATGATAGTTATAGTGCTGGTTCTTTCTTACAAGGCCTAGCGATGAGTTGTTAAGAAGAATCACTGTAAGTGGAACAGAATGGTTTACAGCCGTCATAATTTCCATGCAGCACATCTGAAAACCTCCATCGCCAAGCAGAGCCACTACAGGTCTTCTTGGTGATGCAAGCTGTGCTCCAATGGCGGCAGGAACAGACTGGCCGAGTGAGGAAATACCGGAATTCGGAAAGTATCGCCCGGCCTTTGATATAGTAACGAAGTTCTGCATATATATGATATTGTCGTCAAAAATCAAGGCGTCATTTCCAATTTTAGAGTCAAGACGAGTAAGAAACTCTTTGACCAAAACAAAATCATCTTCTCTTATATTAGGATCTGGATAACGCTGCTTGTACTGGGCCACTATAGAGGTATCTTTTTTTTGTTGTGGTGACTTATCCAGACCCAGGTTTAATCGCTCGAACACGGTTCTCACATCACCGCAGACAGGAAGTGTAGCTGTAATAACACTCTGTAATTGATCAGGATTACTATCCAGACGGATAACAGTTTTGCCCTCAAAAATCGAGGATTTCCAATTATAACTTGTCCGTTCGCCAAAACTTATTCCTGCCAGAATCAGAAGATCAGCCTCATCCTCAATATACCGGAGCGCAAGCTCTCTGGATGTGACACCGAGCACTCCAAGGGAAAGCTCCGAGGTCTCAGGGAGAAGCCCCCTGCCCTTCAGGCTTGTAGCCACAGGAATGCCCAGGCTTTTGGAAAACTTAGAAAGCTCCTCATTAGCGCCTGAGACCAAAGCGCCATAACCCGCAATTATCACAGGCCGCTTTGACTTTAGGATAAATTCGGGAATTATGTCAGCGCTGACAACGTCTGTCTGCCTCTTCACTCCCGAAGAATTCTGCTTAATATTCAGGAGGAAATCTCCGGCTGATACTACCTCTTCTTTCAGAATATTATAAGGAAAACTTAAAAGTACCGGACCGGGATTTGGAGATGTAAGAATGCTGTAAGCCTTGCGAAATACTTGATCAAGATAATCCGTACGCTCAACGACCCTATGGTAACTGGTTATACCTTGAAAAAAGCTGTGCTGGTCTATACTGCCCCCCTGACCTGAGCTTTCTTGTAGCGCCCCTTTACCAAAAGAGTAAGTAGGTGTCTCACCTGTTATGGCTAGAACCGGAGTTTTATCTGCGTAAGCGTTTGCCAAACCGGTTGCCAAATTTGTAGCGCCGGGTCCAGCTGTGGTTATGCATGCACCAATCCGTCCTGAAGCCTTGGCATAACCGCCCGCCATAAAAGCAGCACCCTGTTCGTGCTTAGCAAGAACAGGAATTATGGCAGAGTTAAACAAGCTGTCGTAAACAGGCAGTATGTGAGCTCCTGGAATACCGAAGATGTGGTGAATATCTAGTATTTTGAGAAAACGGACAATAAGATCACTTACTGTCTGTTTTTTTTCAGGATGACTACGTACAGAGTGGTTGCAAGAGTTGGTTTGCATTCAAGTCAGATTGTCGGTCTCGAAAGCTCGTTGAGAACATGCTAAAACTATAGTATGATTTTTATTTTTTAGAATTTTAGGATTTTAGAAGTTTAGAATTAGATAAATCTTGAGTTCAAGCGGCGGAGAAATTTGACGAATATCTTACGCCCTTCACGGGTTTCCACATCCACACCCTGCCGCGCCAGGTTTTCCCTGAGCTGCCCCAACTCATGTAAGTAAGTTTCGTCCACAGAAAATGACGTTTTAATCAGATGTTGCTTTTCCTTCGGCTCTATATTCAACATTATTTAAAGTAATTCAACATAAATCTGGATTTTATTTTTTGTCGCTTTGTTGTTCATCTTCCAACTCATGCACTGATACACACCTGGAACATATTTTATAGCCAGCTTCATCAACACCAAACCTATCCACACTGACAATGATGTCGTTACACTCGTTACAAACGCCAAGAATCGAGCGAGCGCAGAATGAACATAAAGTATAGTTTTCCTTAGTTTCCGGGTGATTCCATGAGACAAGATCCATTGGATCGTGGCATAACATACAACATTTTTCCAAATCAGTCTCCTTAACTATTAGGTAACTCTTCCCTTATGGAAATAGCCACCTTGTAGAGCACTGTTAGTACCAGAAAACCGATAGCCCAGATCCCAAAAGTAATAAGCAACTCTGGCAAAGTGGGTGTGTACTCAGTAACTCTCTCAAAAGCGTTTGGAATAAATCCGCCTACCACCAATCCCATGCCTTTATCTATCCACGTAGCAATAAACACAGTTACACAGGCCACTGCGAGAATATTTTCGTTTTTACGAAACTTTGGAGTAATCAGCAGGGCAAGAGAAGTAAAAGCCAATATAGCTGCCGTCCACATCCAGGGAACAAGATTTGAGTGTCCTTCTAAGCCGACAAACAAGTACTGAAGGCTATGCTGGTGGCTCGGAATTCCGCTGTAAAACGCTGTGAAAACCTCAAGCAGGAAGAAAAACACATTTGCCGTCATGGCATAAGCAACGATCTTAGCCAACGTTTGTATAGGCTCTTTGCCTGGATCGAACTTCGAGACGTTTCTTACTATCAAACAGAGAATAATAAGAAGAGCCGGGCCAGCGGCAAAAGCCGAGGCCAGAAAGCGTGGAGCCATGATTGCTGTAAGCCAAAAATGCCTTCCTGGAAGTCCCGAATAAAGGAAAGCAGTAACTGTATGAATACTGACAGCCCAGGGAACAGAAAGATATATAAAAGGCTTTATCCATTTCGGAGGAGCTACCTGCTTGCGCTCCGCTGCCAACACTGTCCACCCTATAAAGATATTAAGACACAAGTACCCCATAAGAACAACCATGTCCCAGAACATTACTGACCACGGTGTAGGATGAAGCATTACATTCATAACCCTCATTGGCTGGCCCAGATCCACAAAAATGAAGAGAATGCACATTATAACCGCAGAAACAGCCAGAAACTCTCCCAATATGACTATTTTACCGAATTTTTTATAGTCATGCAGATAGTATGGAATAACAAGCATCACTGCTGATGCGGCCACACCCACCAGAAAGGTGAACTGAGCAATATAAAAGCCCCAACTTACATCCCTGCTAAGACCGGTAACTTTCAGACCATAATGAAACTGGTAGAGATAACTTAGTACTCCTACTCCAGATATGCCCATGAGCAGAAATATCCATGCCCAATACGTCCGGCTTCCTACTATTGCCTTATCCAGCATATCAACTATCCTCCTATTACGTAAAAAACCCTGGGATTTGTTCCTGCCTGAGGTTTGCGTTGAATGGTATAGTGCGTACGCAGAATTCTCCGCACTTCAGAGTTGCGATCCTCAAGGTCTCCAAATACCATCGCTTTGTTGTCTCGGCATGCCTCAACACACGCAGGCTTAAGGCCCTTTCTGAGTCTATCGGCACAAAAATTACATTTTTCCACAACGCCCTTCATACGGGTAGGGAATTCAGGATTAGGGTTTGAAATAAATCCTCTTGGATCTTGCCAATTGAAACTCCTTGCTCCATACGGACATGCAGCCATACAGAACCGACATCCGATACAGCGATGATAATCCATCATTACTATACCGTCTGATTTTCTCTTGAATGTAGCCTGCGTAGGACAGACTCTTACACAAGCCGGCTTTTCGCAGTGATTACATAAAAGCATAAAATCTTTATGCTCAATACCCTCTTCCATAAACTCATGTCCCTGCCCGGGAAAAGAATGTTCAAAATCCTCTCTCCATAACCATTTAACCTCGTGCTTCGGGTTTTCAATAGTTGGGACGTTATGAACCTTGTGGCATGCATCGATACATCTCTGGTAATCCGACTTGCTTCTAAACCGCCTGACATCCACAACCATTGCCAATGAGCTGGCAGGTCTGGACCCGTGAGCATGCAATGAATCAGATGCCTCAACATCCTCTCCCTTTAGCCCGCCAAGTATCGTTGCGCCACCAACGCCTCCAAGTATGGTTGAGAGGCCGGCGATCTTTAAGAACTCTCTTCTATCCATGCTCATACGTCAGTCTCCTTAGTCCAATTAGTCTCCTTCGGACCAAAATGGCAATCCCAGCAGTAAGGCTTTACAGCCAGATAATTGTGGCATCTGTCACAGAATTGCTCTTTATTCGAATGGCAGTTCAGGCATGTGTTTTGTAAACTTATATCAAACTCTTTGCCTTTGCTGTTAACGTACGTCTTTTGGCCTTCGCGCACCAGCATATCTCGCCAGTGATTCAAAAGCTGCATATGCTCAGATTCCATGAACTCCTCAGACTCAACGCATTCCTTCACACTCATTGCATTGATGACCGGTGTATCCAAGCTAGGCTCCGGTACAGCGTCGACCTTCCCCAGGTTGCTGTAAAAAGGGAAGGTAACCAGAGCAAGAAAAACACCCAGGCCGATTAAGATCTTACCCTTGCCGTACATTACGATTAATCCTCCTCTACCCCTGGAAGCGCTTCCAGCCTCAGGTCGATTGTTCTCTTCTTTTCACCCGTCATCACCAGTGCATTACCCAAAAGCTCATGCACACCTGCAACAGTAACATCAGGAACCCAGTAAGTCATAAGCGCCGTAAGCGCAGCCCTGTCAATAGCACAGATATTTGCAAGCATATTTACATTATATTGATCATGAACATATTTAACGGCATTAGCACGCGGCAACCCAGCCTTCATACGAATTTCCATATTTTCGCTTGCATTAAGACCTGATCCACTTCCACAGCAGAAGGTTTTTTCCCTGATGGTATTTTCAGGCATTTCGTAGAAGTTATTACAGGTCTTATTGATTATGTACCGAGGCTCCTCCAGTATCCCCATTCCTCTGGAGGTATTGCATGAGTCATGAAACGTAACATTAAGATGGTCATTCCGGCTGGGATCTAATTTTAGTTTGCCGTGCCTGATAAGGTCGGCTGTAAACTCAGCAATATGAACCATCTTTGTGGACTTGGTATTTTCAAACCTGGTTCCCGTAATCGGTGAAACAGGCACCTCCAAAAAGTCAGCAGGTCCGTTCCAAGTGTCCATATACTGGTTCAAAAGCCGCCACATATGTCCGCACTCACCACCGATAATATACTTTACGCCGAGCCTTTTAGCCTCTGCGTATATTTTATAATTAAGCTTCTTTGCGGCCTCGAACGAAGTGAAAAAGCCGAAGTTACCACCCTCAGATGCATATGTACTCCATGTGTAGTCAAGACCTAGTTCATGGAAAAGCATAAGGTAGCCCATACACGTGTATGTTCCGGGATCTGCAAACACATCGCCGGAAGGTGTGACAAAAAGTATTTCGGCTCCCTTCCTGTTAAAACTAGGCTCTATGTTTATTCCGGTTATATCTTTAATATCATCGAGAAAAAATTCGATACTGGACTTGAAGGTATGGGGCTCGAGTCCAAGATGGTTTCCTTTATTGTAACAAGCAGCAGCAGGCCCCATGATCCAATCTATATTCAGACCCAGAAGGTTTAGAAGTTCCCTGCCAATAATTGTGATTTCAGCTGTATCAATACCGTAAGGGCAGAAAACAGAGCAGCGCCTGCACTCGGTACACTGAAAGAAGTAGTACCACCACTCTTTAAGAACATCAATTGTCAGCTCACGCGCACCAGCAAATTTACCGAATATTTTACCGGCTGTTGTGAAATCCTTCCTATAGACCGACCTTAAAAGCTCCGCCCTTAAGACTGGCATATTTTTGGGGTCACCAGTGCCGATAAAAAAGTGACATTTGTCAGCACAAGCGCCACACCTGACACAAATATCCATAAAAAGACGAAGCGAACGATACTTATCAAGGCGTTCCCTCAGGCCTTCAAGAATAATTTCCTGCCAGTTCTCAGGAAGTTGCCAATCATCATCCTTGACCGACCATTTCCTGGCATTAGGCATATCAAGACCAGCCAGACTCTTTTCCTTTGCAGCGTTACAGAATGTCCCCGGTTTAAACTCAACCGGTGTTTCCATCCACGGCGTCATTGGCGGGATATAATCAACCTTGCCAAGTTCTTCCGGTTTGGGTAGCTTTGCCATGGTTACTCCTTTTCCTCAGACTGTTCAGCAGGTGTTTCATCCTTTTCTACAGGAATTCCTGCAGCTTTCATCTTATCCCTGAATGTATCCTCATACTCAGCATATGTGCGCATTTTAACCGGATAATCCCACGGATTAACATGCCTGACCATTCGGCTGTTATTCATCATATTACGTGTTGGACTCATAAATATCCCCGCCATATGAACAAGCTTACTAAAAGGGAAATAAGCCAAAAGAACGCTGATTAAAAATATATGCACCCAGAATATTGTGCCGATCCCTTCAGGTATCTTGGGGCTAAAACTTACTAACCCCATTGTGAAAGCCTTAACTCCCACAATATGCACCTTAGTGAAGTATCGCATTAAAATTCCTGACCCGCATATACCAAGAATCAGAACAAGCGGGAAATAGTCTGCAGGAAGCGAAATATAGTTAATCTGAGGAACGACCACCCTTCTAACATACAGAAAAGTAATCGCACCAATTATCGCGACATCAGTCATATATAGCCCAGGCACACCTATCTGAAGAAAGCCATCGAGGTTTTCGGTTAGCTGAATAAGAAACGGCACTTTTTCCAAAAAGAATCTCATGTGCCTTACAACTATAATCAAAAACGACCAGTGAAAAATCAGCCCTCCAAGCCACAACCACTTTGCCGAACCATAATCGAGCTTGGGCCCATCTCTAAGTTCAGCTTTGACATTCCTGAAAAGAGAACGAAACAAGAAAACCTCAAAAAACATCCTTACAATCACCCCAGCAGCGCTTGTAGGATTTTCGACTTTGTTCTGCTTGATCCAGGGTAGTGACTTCTGCTGTCCACATGTTGTCGGGATGCGAAATGGAACAGGAGTACGCCCCCATCTAACCACTCGCATCACAACACCGATAATGAAAGTTGCTAGCGCTGCATAAGGAATTATCACTCCCAGCAAGGTGTACATATTAGCTTTCGCTCCGATAACCGCAAGCAGCACAAGTATTGATACTCCGACGAAAGACAGTAAGGCTCCCATCTTGTTAACCTCTCTCTTTTTGGGTCTTTGAAATAATATATTTAAAAGTCATTCTTAAAATATTTTTTAATATTTTTATTTTTTAATAATTTTCAACCGGTACTTTTATCTTTTTCATCCGCAGACTCGGAAGCCCGGTCCTTACGGTTGTAAATTAAATTGGCCTGTTGTAACAATCTGAAGGTTTGATTCTTCACATCGTTCGCCCTAATTTCATAAAGTTTTTCCCGGCACTGCATGTATATGTCAAAAGCCAAAAGAGCCTGCTCATCAATCCTTGATTCAAACTCCAGCAATTCTTCAATAATCCAGCCACTGTTTTTGGCTCCGTTTAAATCCACTTTACGAATATCTTCCGCCAGCTCTTCCCGCACCACTGTTTTAAGAGCAAAAACAAACGAAAGCGCTTTCACGGCAGAGGATTCCTGAACAGCCTTGACCCTGATTATATCGTCGAGAAAAGTAGAAATTTCAGCAGCATCCGCCTTTTGGATAAGGCAATCAAAAAGCCCCTCAACGCCTTGCAAAATAGAATGTCCAACCGGATTAGCAAAGCGATCTTTCTGCCTTCTCATGAACTTGGAAGTTTCAGCAGGATAAGTGGCTAATATGACATCAAACCATTTACTAAGGATGGACTCTTTTTTTTCTAAAATAAGATTAGTAAGTGTTATTATCTGCTCTGACATGGTCATACACCTTAAGAAATTTACAGCAACACATTATATTTACTAATAAACATATTTTGCTTAGCCTCCGTCAGGCCCGTAAGTTAATTTCGACTATGACGAACTTAAGCAGATAAATAAAAAGCACGCTTCTGTAGATGGGGAGATAATTACTGATTGGAAAAGATATCTATCTTCTAAAAACTACAGGTTGTTCCACGACTCTATCCCTCCCCAGACACAAGAGCCGCTATTGACAATTATAAAAACAGACGGCCCATAAAGACCGCCTGTTTTCACATAAAAACTATACGCAACCGGTAGGCTTTGGAAGTCCGGCAATTTTACAAGCCTGCTTGGCAGGACCACTAGGGTATAACTGATAAAGGTATTTAGTGTTTCCTTTATCCGGACCCATCTTCTTGCCGATTTCTTTGACAAGAATTTTAATCATTGGAGCAATATTAAACTGCTTGTAGTAATCACGGAGAAAGTTCACAACTTCCCAATGAGAGTCTGTCATCTCAATCTCTTCAACTTCAGCGAAGTATTTTGCTATATCCATGTTCCACTCCTCGGGGTCCACCAAGAAGCCGTCCTCATCAAGTTCGTATGTTTTTCCATTTACATCAATATCTGACATGATCTTGTTCTCCTTTTATCTCGTGATTTTTCCTGAAAAGCGACCAGCCCCACGGACCCTCCCGCTCCTTAGTCCAGTTACATTGCTTACTATTATGCGTATTCTGATACCTAAATATACCGGTTTGCGATAAGCTCTATCACAGTCTAAAATATATTTAAATTACAATAGACTCGCTGGTTGGACCATTTAATTTACTATAGGCATACCATTTCGGTCAAATAAAAAATATTTATAAGCAAATTGAGCGTTTTTATCTTCCCTAAATACTACTGTAGGCAACTACTTAGAGTCTGTCCATAAATTGCCTTTTTTTATTTTTGTCATGCCCGAAGTCTTTAATCTGGCATCCAGAACTCACTTAAAAGACTGAATTTCGGCTTAAGGATTGCCGGAATCACAGATAGAGAGAATTTATGGACAAAGTCTAATTAATAGGCCGAATTCAGCTTGTTTGTTTCCGATTCTTGAATAATTATAAAAAAATAAAGTTTTCCAGCAGGTTGATAGCTGTCACCAGGCTCGCTTATGCGGTGCATATTTGCATCATAACTAAGGGATATCTGGTTGTAATCAACTTCAGGCTCCAGAGACCATGCCTTATCCCAATCTCCGCCACATCCTGCAGTCATAACCTCGACTATGGCCTCTCCACCATGGCTGCCGCTTTCATCGAATATAAAGATGGCACCACAGAGGCATGAACCGCCTGTAAAGCCGCTTAACTTGGTTTGTTCAATAGTATGCGGACGTTCTAGTATTTTCCCGCAAAAGGGGCAGGAGGCATCTTTGTTGCCCCTTGGTTTAAGACCATATCTCCGTTTTTTCACCGGTTCCTTTTTGACCATTAGACATTTCTCCCATTATTCCTCATCCAACCGTTCCTTTAAATCGCTGTAAAAATCCGGATGCACCGGAAAACCTTCTTTCATAGCTTTTTTTACATAGTCCATCGACTTTGCATAATCTTCCTTATAGTAGAGGGCAACCGCGATATTGTTATATGCGAGGCCAGAGTGAGGCTCAAATTCCAAAAGTTTCCCAGCAACAAATATGCTTCGGTCATAGTCGCCTTTTTCAAGATAAGCCCAGGAAAGATTTTTATACGCATCCGAATGACGTGGATCAATAAATAAAGCCTCTTCGCATTCGTTTATCGCCATATCAAAATCGCCCTTCTGAATAAAGGCGGCTGCTAAATTCACAAATCCCGTAGGATGATCCGGGTTTATTTCTGTCGCAGTTTCATTCTGCTTAATCGACTCATCCAGCCTGCCCTGCTCCATATAAAGAGCGCCCAGACCGATCCTGGCACCATAGTGTTGTGGGTTTCCTTCAATGATCTCCAGGAAGAGCTTTTCGGCTCTACCAGTATCTCCACCAGAGGCGCACTCTATAGCAATACTATATTTCATCTCCGGATTATCCATTGGAGAGCAAAACTCGAGTCCTCCACTAGAGGCTTCGCTCTTACTAGACATATATTTCACCTCTCCTCATAATTAATAAAAAGTATTTCGTGATTATTTTACGTATAATATTTACTTTGAAAGACTATCATAGTTCAGTTGGAGTTGACAATTAGCGCTCTATGAGCACTCACACAGACTCATTAGAGTCTGTCCATAAATTGCCTTTTTTTATTTTTGTCATGCCCGAAGTCTTTAATCTGGCATCCAGAACTCATTGAAAAGACTGGATTTCGGCATTTCGGCTTAAGAACTGCTGGAATGACAGATAGAGAGACTGAATTTATGGACAGAGTCTCATTAGCATAAAACCACACGATTCAGGTTAAAATATAGACTAGTATTTATAAGTTTTTAAATTAAAGTTAAAAAATAAAAAAGCACAAGTTGAAAAGTGTAGTCTCTAATTTCATGTCAATTATAAAGCAAGAATCAGTGCTAGAAGATTCGTATAAGTATTTAATGAATACCTATGCCAGGCATCCTGTTGCTCTACTTAAGGGGCGAGGGATGCGGGTGTGGTCTGGGGATGGCCGTGAATACCTTGACTTCATAGCCGGCATTGCTGTGAACTGCCTCGGACACTGCCACCCAAAGGTGGTGGTCGCTTTGCAGAAACAGGCACAAAGGCTTCTGCATGTTTCAAACCTTTACCACATTGTCCCCCAAACCAAGCTGGCCAAACTCCTGGTAGATAGCTCTTTTGCCGACAAAGCTTTCTTCTGCAACTCCGGCGCCGAAGCTGTTGAAGCAGCGGTGAAACTTGCAAGAAGGTTTTCCAAGGAGAACTTCGGACAGGATCGTTATGAAATTGTGGCTGCTAACGAATCGTTTCACGGTCGGACAATGGCCGCTCTTTCAGCCACAGGGCAGGATAAATACTGGAAGGGATTCGGACCCATGCTGCAAGGATTCCGGTTTGTTACCTTCGACAATTTAGATGGACTGAAAGCAGCTATTGGTCAACATGTCTGTGCGGTTCTCCTAGAGCCGATACAGGCGGAAGGTGGAATCAAGATTCCACATCCTGACTACCTGCACAGTGTTCGTGAACTATGTGATAAAAAGAACGTACTTTTGATCCTGGATGAAATTCAGACTGGTATCGGGCGAACCGGCAAGTTATTTGCTCACGAGCATAGCGGTATAACCCCAGACATTATGACTCTTGCCAAAGGTCTCGGTGGTGGTGTAGCAATCGGGGCCATGTTGGCCACCGACCGTGTCGCCTCAGCATTTGTTCCTGGCAGCCATGCATCAACTTTTGGCGGAAACCCGATTGCCTGCGCTACGGCCTTAGCCACACTGGAGACAGTTCTTGAAGATGGGGTAATAGTCAATGCGGCAAAGAGAATGGGGAACTATCTCATTAAGAGCCTTAAAAAGATTCAGGCGAAGTTTCCAGGCGTTGTACGAGATGTTCGCGGCACCGGACTGCTTTGCGGAATTGAGCTTGGCATCGACTGCTCAAAAGTGGTAAAGGCGGCTATGGATGCAGGACTTCTTATAGCCTGTGCCGGCACAAACGTTATCAGGTTCTCACCTCCACTTATCGTCACTGAGGAGGATATAGACGAAATGGCTCATATACTCACAAACATACTGGCTGAATTTGAGGCGTAATCTAATGATGAAACGGGACTTTCTTAGTGTTTTCGACTTCACAAAAGAGGATGTTCTAACCATCCTTAAGCGCGCTGCTGAGCTCAAATCGAACCCGCTCTCCAGACCGTCAGCGCTTAAGGGCAAGGTGATTGGAATGCTTTTTGACAAATCTTCCACCAGAACCCGGGTTTCTTTTGAAGTTGGCATTCTTCAACTTGGTGGAAATTCAATTTTTCTGACTTCCGCCGGCATGCAGATCGGTCGTGGTGAAACCGTGTATGATACAGCCAGAGTGCTATCCAGATATCTCGATGCCATAGTTATAAGAACCTATGCACACGAGATTATAGAGGAATTTGCCCTACATGCTTCCATACCGGTAATAAACGCCCTTACGGACTTACACCACCCGTGCCAGGCGCTGGCAGATATGCTGACAATATACGAAAAAAAACAGACTTACAGATTAAAACTAGCTTATCTCGGTGACGGCAATAACGTGACGCACTCACTCATTCAGGCTGCATCACGCCTTGGAACTGAGCTTATTATCGCCTGCCCCAAAGGGCATGGTCCAGATATTAAGGTTCTTGAAGATGCCAGGGCAAAAGCGTCAGCTGAAATCCATCTAGTGAGAGATCCTATTGAGGCAGCCAGGGATGCCGATATTCTTTATACTGATACATGGGTAAGCATGGGACAGGAAGATGAAATAAATGAAAGAAATATCCTTTTCAAGGATTTCCAGATAAACGACCGACTGCTAAAATCTGCAAAACCCGACAGCATAGTAATGCACTGTCTGCCGGCCCACAGAGGAGATGAAATCACCAATTCGGTTATGGACGGCCCACACAGCGTTGTTTTCGACCAAGCCGAAAATCGCCTGCACTCACAGAAAGCAGTTCTGGAATTCCTGCTTCCAGGCTAAAAATAATGATTACGGTCTATCTATTATAAGTATTATATTAAGTACAATGCTCCTTTATAGCAGTCAGCTTGATTAATATTTTTTATGCTGTTTAATTATATCAATGGCTTGATTAATTCTGAGAGTAATTTCCCTGGCCTTTTCCTGTAGTTCTTCGCTTAGATGACTAACCTTGTCAGGATGTGATTTAGTCATTTTAGATTTGTAAGCTTTGTTTATCTCATCCATTGAAGCATTCGGGCTTACTCCAAGTACGCTGTATGACTCATTTAATGTCAGCGGACTATTTGAATCAGATTCTGTTTTTTGCTGAGAATTATTGTAGTAATTAGAATATTGTTGCTGTTGCTTTTTATGCAACTTATTTTTGTATTGCAGATAAAAGAACACTCCTAGTGCAATAAGATCATCAAAAAATAACGGATGTGCGTCAAAGGGGCTTATAATGTATATGGCCAGTAAAATTAGCCATATGTTATTCTTTATATAATTCATAATTTTAGCCACAGAGATAATCTTATAATCCCATCCACCAACCGTTTTTCGCCAAAGTTTATCAACAACGCTCGCTTCAGGTGTGTTGCTTTTAAATACGAAAGCGTTTGTGCTTTAGCAACCTCTGGCAAGCTGCTGACATATTTTAATTCTACGATCACTTCTTATTCGACAAGAACATCCAACCGCTGTCCTTTTATTACATAGCCTTTGTAAATAACATCGTTTTCAACTTGTCGCTCAAACTCGATCCCTCGCAAAGTCAATTCATGGCTGAGTGCTTCTTCATAAATGGATTCCAACAGCCCGGGGCCGAGTAAGCGATGGACTTCAATAGCCGTACCAATAATTTTTTCCGTCAATTGATCGTTCATAATTTTCTCTGTGGCTTATATCCTGAAAATCTCCATCCCTTCCATGCCTGCCTCATCTCTGGCTGCCTCAAGGGCTTCCAGGCTGGAGACAGCTGCTACGTAATTTCTTTCTACCTCTGTATTTTTAAGAAAATATTTTTGAGCTACCTCCGTAATACTCTCTCTGCTCATCTTCAATATACGCTCGCGCAGATTCTGGCGCATTTCTAATGTTAGTCCCTGCTGTGAATACCTGAACTCCAAAAGCCCTTTGCCTGAGGGTGAAATGGATGAGTCAAGATCACTGAAGACACCCAGCACAGCCTCCTTGATATTCTCTTTGGAAAAGCCACCGCAAACAGCCCAGTCTATAGCGTCTTTGTATACGCCAAGAGTGCGATTTAAATGCGGATCGCGGTACGACATAAGGGAAAACAGACCTGAGCTTGGTGAAAAAGAAGCCATACCACCGTAAGCTCCACCCTTTTCGCGAATTTCGCGGTGAAGATATCCGAAACGAAGCAGCTTGGCCAGAACCATAAGCGCCGCAGAATCAGGGTGATTGTAAAAAACGGTTTTAAAAACACTGGCTACGTACGAAACAGAAACAGATGCCGCCCAGAACTCAGTAAGTTGGCTCTGATTTTGAATGTTTCCAATGTTTCTTTCAATCTCCCCCTCCCCTCTTTTTCTTTCACTCTTTTTTTCAGTCTCTTTCGTTTTCAATGATTCCATAAAAGCATTCAGAGGAGGGCAAAGACTTTTAAAAACCTTTTCTTCAGCCGTTATAGCACATTTAATAGTTTGAGGGTTTATCAATATTGAAGCTATATCCTGCAACTTGCCGGAAAGTTCTGAAAGTTTTCTTTCATCTTCCGTTGCTGCCGCTAAATCTTTCATCATTTGTATCTGCTTAATTCCATTCCACGATTCTCGCAGCGAGGCCGCAGGTGTAAGGTGGCTGGCCGCTCGACTGGCTGCATAACGATGTCCGGCCTGAGCGACCGAGTTTTCAAGCGATGTTGCTAACTCCCCGACCAGAGTCTTAAGACGTTTTAAATCACTGAAATCAGGAGTTTTAAATATATCAGTGAGAATACCTAACATAGCGGAATGGTTTCTCGTCAGCGATTTTGCTCGAATCTCGACAAATTGATTATATATATCCAGATTTTTTACATCACCAATAATATCCGGCGCCGCACCTATACCGCCTGTAGAGGCTTCGATGCGCTTGGCCATTTCGGTGTAATCCATCCCGGCAGCTCCCACCTGAGTCATGGCAAAGCTAAAAAATGGAACAAGCGAAATTAGATCTTTTGGCAGTGACGAGGTATCTAGGTGAAACACAACATAAGTTATGCCGTTTGTTGGTTGATCACACCACTGTACCGGCAAGCCGCTCTCTATTGTCAAAGTTGTTTCAACCGGGCTTTCCTGCACCGGAATATCGCTTAACTCAAGCGATGGCAGACATGACAGGTCAGGACTCTCCTCCTGAGATTTTTTAAGCTCCTCTGCCTGTTTTACAACTTTCTGTTTTTCATCAGGAGAGAGTTTTTCAGCAACAGCCTGTAGCCGGGCGGTTGTTTCTCTGTTTTCCATGGCAGCAAGTTCCGGATCAGGATAAAGTACAAGAGTAACTTGGTGCGGATTATCAATTAAATATCGCTGCAAAAGTGTTTCGAAAAACGGCCCTGATGCCACTTCACGCTTCAACCGTTCAATAGGATCATCGATCAAAAGCGTTTCAATAGGATCTCCACCATGATTCCATGGCCCGATCATGCGAAAAAGCAGATTAAGCGGATAAGGGAAATGATCGCCCGAGACCTCCCGGCTTGAAAATTCCATCCTGTGTATAGCCGCATCCACCCGTTTTTCAGGAAACCCCTCCTTGGCCAGCCGCTTGAGAGTCGACAATATTACCTCGCTAATCTTGTCCGTATCACTTTGCCGCACGCCCTGAAGACCGGCGGCGAAAAACGTGTCTTTATTGTCATCGCTATAGCCGGAGCCGGGAGCTATTTGAGAGCCGAGCCGAGAGTCCATAAGGGCTTTATAAAGAGGAGCGGCAGATGTGCCTAAAAGAAGAAGCGAAAGCAGTTTAAGGGACATGACCTCGAAGCCCTCGATAATTGAAGAAGCGCGCCATGCCACCTGGACCATGGATTTTTTTACTGTAGAAAGGTCCTCGCCAGGGGCTAGAGCAACAGGGTATGCCTGCTTAATATATCTAGGCTCTGTAAACACCGGTTCGCTGGTTACGGCGGATTCTACATCTATTGAAAGTTTACTGAATTGGCTAAGCACGGTTTCATTAATAGTCCTCAGGTGATTTTCAAGAGGCATGTCTCCGTAGGTAAAGAAACGGGCATTGCTCGGGTGATAGAAACGGCTGTGGAAATCTTTAAGCGCCTGCCAGCTAAGGTTCGGGATCTCGGAAGGGTCGCCTCCAGAATTATAGCCATACGTTGAAGTTGGAAACAGGGCTTTGGCCAAATGCTGTCCAAGAAGCGAGCGAGGGTCTGACATTGCTCCCTTCATCTCGTTGTAGACGATTCCCTTATAGACCAGTAACGCTGATTCCTGTTCTCCAGAGGCATCAAACTCAATTCTGTGACCTTCCTGCATAAAATCGATTTCTCTCAAATTCGGAAAAAAAACCGCGTCAAGATATACATCCATTAAATTATAGAAATCTTTTCTGTTTCTGGAGGAAAACGGGTACATGGTCCAGTCGTCAGCCGTAAGTGCGTTCATAAACGTACTGAGGCTTCTCTTTATCATTGAGAAAAAAGGATCGCGCACAGGAAAACGGCGCGATCCGCATAAAACTGTATGTTCCAGAATGTGAGCGACTCCTGTTGAATCAGCAGGTGGAGTGCGTAGCGCAACACTGAATAGATTATTGTCGTCGCGTACGGCAAGGTGTATATGCCCGGCCCCTGTTTGCTTGTGCTCAAGCTGGATGGCCGTGGCTTGAAGATCAGGGATCTGAGTGATTTCAGTTACAATAAAGCCGTGTATTTGGTCGCCTGTTTTAAATTGTGTAGCTGTCATAAGTTATTTCAGTATGTCCTTTCGCGTTTCAGATTTTTAGGTCTTCAGATATACTTGAGATTCTGACATATACGCAGTTTTTTGGTAAAGGCAGGGGAACTGCTCATGTATTTAGGCTGAAGCATATTAAGAACCTTTCCAGAATCTTTGCTTTAATCAAATTTCCTGACAGTCTTCAGCCTTAAGTCTATCCACCTGTAATTATAAGCAGGGTTTCATTTCTTTTACAGCTGTGATAAGCTTGGTGCTATCTTAAAATTACTTTTTTGGAGGTCATCTTATGGCGGATCCTATTAATATTAACTTACCCAAACCGGGACAGCCGGTTCCTGCATTTCTGAAGTACGGATTGATAGCCTTTGTGGCTATCTTTCTTCTTTCCTTTGTCAAGCCGTTTGTGACAGTAGGACCTGGCCAAAGAGGTGTGGTTATGAACTTCGGGCAGGTGCAGGATGAGGTTCTCGGAGAAGGACTTCATTTCATTATACCTATTGTTCAAACTGTGCAGTTGATGGATGTGCGGATACAGAAAGCCCAAACAAATGTGGATGCAGCAAGCAAGGACCTTCAGGATATCTCTTCTACAATCGCCATAAACTACCAGATAGTACCGGAGGCGGCAAACATTGTCTTCCAGGAACTTGGTCCGACTTATAAAGAACGAATTATTGATCCAGCTGTTCAGGAAATGATGAAGGCAGTTGCTGCAAAGTATACAGCCGAGGAACTCATTACCAAAAGAGATCAGGTGAAACGTGAAACCAAAGCCCTTCTGAGCGAGCGTCTGCTCAGAAGTAATATTAGGGTAGAAGATTTCTCCATAGTTAATTTCAGTTTTTCCGCTCAGTTTACTGCTGCAATTGAGTCCAAGCAGGAGGCTGAACAGATGGCGATAAAAGCTGTCAGAGACCTTGAACGAATAGAGATTGAGGCCAAACAGACGGTCGCTGCCGCTAAGGCAGAAGCAGAAGCTCTCAGGCTTCAGAAGCAGGTGCTTAGTAAGGACCTTATCGAGCTTCGGAAGATTGAGGCAACTTTAAAAGCAATAGACAAATGGGATGGACGTATGCCTAAGGTGACAGCTGGAGCCATGCCATTTGTTGACGTGGATGCCGTAAAATAAGTTAGTAGGGGCAGGCCCTTGTGCCTGCCCTGATTAGGTTAGGTTTGAATCAGGTTTATATA